>NZ_SSDN01000099.1:0-183861 GCF_004794355.1 Microbacterium sp. K36
CGCCCAGGGCGGCGGTACCGACGCAGCGGCGCTGCCCGCCGCGCTCGAAGCCGTCTCCCAGGAGCTGCGGGGCGCGTGAGCGGCTACCGGCGCGGCGTCCGGCTCGGGATCGACGTCGGGCGCGCCCGTGTGGGCGTGGCCCGGTCCGATCCGGACGGCATGCTGGCCGTCCCCGTCGAGACCGTGCCGCGCGACGAGCGCTCGCTCACACGCATCGCGGAGCTGACCGCGGAGTACGAGCCGCTGGAGATCGTCGTCGGGCTGCCGGTGAACATGCAGGGTGCGGACACGCCGTCGACGGTCGATGCGCGCGAGTTCGCGGCCGCGCTCCAGGCGCGCAGCGGCGTGCCGGTCCGCCTCGTGGACGAGCGTCTGAGCACGGTCTCCGCACATGCGGCGTTGCGGAGTTCTGGGCGATCACAGAAGAACTCTCGTAGCATTGTGGATCAGGTCGCCGCCGTGGTGCTGCTGCAGCAGGCGATCGACACGGAGAAGAGCACCGGAAACCCGGCCGGTGCCCCGGTCCCCGTTGACGAGGAGCCCGCCTGAACATGTCCGAACGCGAGAGCCGTGCGCCCGAGCACGAGCAGAGCACCCGGTTGGGGGATCTGTTCGAGAACCTCCCCGCTCCGTCCCCGCAGGTCCCGACCGCCGGGGACGACACGCCGGCACCCGGATCCCGCCGCGCGGCCAGGGAGGCCGCGGCGCGCGAGCAGGACGCCCCGCCCGCTCCGGACGCACCCGGCGCCGCTGTGCCCGCCCGTCCGGTCTCGGCGTCGGCGGCGACCACCGCGGAGACACCGGCGGACGACCACCGGCCGGCGGTTCCCCGCACGGATGCCGAACCGGTCGTGACACGCGCGATGCCCGTCGCCGCGACGAGCGCGGACGAGGCCCCGGGCCCGCGCCGGTCGACCGGCACCGAAGACCCCGCACCGGCGCTGGGCGGAGGACTCGACGAGATCTTCGCGGCGCAGGACGACGGTCGCGATCACGGTGCGCCGACCAAGAAGAAGCGCCGCAAGGGCTGCCTCATCGCCCTGATCATCGTCCTGGTGATCCTCGGCGGCATCGCCGCCGGCGGTGTCTGGGTCGCGAACACCTTCGGCGACCGCATCGCCGACGCCATGGGGTGGGGGGAGCCCAAGGACTGGGAGCCCGGTCAGGCGACCGGTGAGGTGCTCGTCACGATCAAGGAGGGCGATACCGGCGGCCCCGTGTCGACCGCGCTCTACGAGGCGGGCGTCACGAAGACCGAGGACGTCTTCTACGACTACCTCATCGACGAGAACATCGCGGTGACCTTCTATCCCGGCGTCTACCGTCTCCAGGAGAAGATGACCGCCGAGGACGCCCTCGCCGCGCTCCGCAACGAGGACAACAAGCTCGAGAACACCGTCTCCATGCCGGAGGGCGGGACGATCGCATCGGCCCTTCCGTCCATGGCGGAGACTCTCGGGATGCCGCTGGCCGACCTCGAGGCAGCCGTCGCCGATCCGTCCGCGTACGGGGTGGAGGCGCAGAGCCTGGAGGGGTGGCTGTTCCCCGCGGTGTACACGTTCGACCCCGAGGTCACCGCCACTCAGGTCATCCAGCGCATGGTCGACCGGACGCGCGAATCGCTCGCCGCCGCCGGCGTCCCGGACGAGGACGCGGAGCGCATTCTCACGATCGCCTCGATCATCCAGCGCGAAGGCCGCACGGACGACTTCGCCAAGGTGTCGCGCGTGATCCAGAACCGCCTCGACGACGACATTCTGCTCCAGATGGACTCGACGGCGCAGTACGGGTACGGCTCCCTGCACGAGGGCGTGGTCTCGAGCTCGGCGGAGGCTCTGGAAGACCCCAACGAGTGGAACACCTACGTGAACAAGGGGCTTCCGGCCACGCCGATCGCGAGCCCGAACGATGCCGCGATCGATGCCGCGATGCACCCCGCGGACGGGCCGTGGATCTACTTCGTCACCGTCAACCTCGAGACCGGCGAGACGCAGTTCTCGGAGACCCTCGCGGAGCACGAGCAGGGCGTGGAGAAGTGGCGGGACTGGTGTCGCGCGAACCCCGACGCCGGTTGCTGACGCGGTGAACCGGAGACGGCTGGCGGTCTGGGGCGATCCGATCGGGCACTCACGGTCGCCCGACCTGCACGCTGCGGCCTACGCGGTGCTCGGACTGGACTGGGATTACGGGCGCCGTCAGGTCGGGGCGGGGGGCTTCACGGACGCGGTCGAGGCGCTCGACGACACCTGGCGCGGCCTGTCCGTGACGATGCCGCTCAAGGAGGAGGCGTACCGATACGCCGTCAACCGAGACGCCCACGCGGAGCTGACCGGCGCGGTCAACACGCTCCTGCTCTCGGAGACCCCGGCGGGATTCAACACCGACGTCGGCGGGATCATCGATGCGCTCGGGGACGCCGGCATCCGGGAGATCGGAACGGCGCGGATCCTGGGCGCCGGAGCCACGGCGGCCTCGGCCCTCGTCGCCCTCGCCGACCTCGGGGCGACACGCGTCGAGGTCGCCGCCCGTCGGCCGGAGCGCGCCGCGGGGCTCGTCCGGATCGGGGAGCAACGCGGCGTCGTGGTCACCCCGCGATCGCTCGACGAGGCGGACGCGGTCGTCGACCTCACGGTGGCGACCCTGCCCTCCGGCACCACGCTGCCGCCGGAGACCGCGGCCCGTCTGGCCGAGACCGGCGGCACGCTGTTCGACGCCGCCTACGCGCCGTGGCCTTCCGCCCTGGCGGCGGCATGGGGCACGGCACCGGTGGTCTCCGGGCTCGGGATGCTGCTGCATCAGGCGGTCCGGCAGATCCGCATCTTCCTGCACGGCGACCCGGTCTCGCCGCTGCCGGACGAGGACTCGGTCCTCGCCGCCATGCGCGCCACCCTCTGAGCGCCGCCCGACGAAACGCGGCACGGTGCGGGGGGAAACGCATGGGAGACTAGAGCACATGCTCCGCGTGCTCACGGCCGGCGAATCGCACGGCCCAGAACTCATCGCCGTCATGGAGGGTCTGCCTTCCGGCGTCCCGGTGTCGTCCGAGGCCATCCAGGCCGACCTCGCCCGCCGCAAGCTCGGCTATGGACGCGGCTCCCGGATGAAGTTCGAACAGGACGAGCTCACGATCTCCGGCGGCGTCCGGCACGGGAAGACGCTGGGCAGCCCCATCGCCCTGCGCATCGGCAACACCGAGTGGCCGAAGTGGATCGAGGTCATGAACCCGGAGCCGGTGGAGCTCACCGATCGCTCGCGCGGACGTGGCGCCCCGCTGACCCGCCCGCGTCCGGGCCACGCCGACCTCGTGGGCATGCAGAAGTACGACTTCGACGAGGCCCGTCCGATCCTCGAGCGCGCGAGTGCGCGGGAGACCGCCGCCCGCGTGGCGCTCGGCGCCGTCGCCCGCTCCTTCCTCGGTGAACTCGGCATCCGGCTCGTCAGCCACACCCTCTCCATCGGTCCGGTGCGTGTGCCGGATGGCTCGGCGCTGCCGACTCCGGACGACGTGGACGCGCTGGACGCCGACCCGCTCCGGTGCTTCGACCCCGCGACCTCGGCGCTCATGGTCGCCGAGGTCGACGACGCCAAGAAGGACGGCGACACCCTCGGCGGCATCGTCGAGGTCCTCGCGTACGGCCTGCCGCCGGGGCTCGGTTCCCATGTGCACTGGGATCGTCGTCTGGACGCCCGACTGGCCCAGGCACTCATGAGCATCCAGGCGATCAAGGGCGTGGAGGTCGGCGACGGCTTCGAGACCACGCGCCGCCGCGGCTCCGCCGCCCACGACGAGCTCTTCGTCACCGCCGACGGCATCGCCCGCGGCACGGACCGCGCCGGCGGCACCGAGGGCGGCATGTCGACCGGAACCGTGCTGCGCGTCCGCGCCGGCATGAAGCCGATCGCGACCGTGCCGCATGCGCTGCGCACGATCGACGTGGCGACCGGCGACGAGGCGACCGCGCACCACCAGCGTTCCGACGTCTGCGCCGTGCCCGCGGCGGGGGTCGTCGCGGAGGCCATGGTCGCGATCGAGCTGGCGCGCGCCGTGCTGGAGAAGTTCGGCGGCGACAGCATCCGCGAGACGCGCCGCAACCTGGAGGGGTACCTCGACGGCATCCCGGCGGAGCTGCGCACGGCCCCCGCGTCCGAGGCGGCGCTCATCGCGCATGACGAACGAGGCTGAGCCGCTGACGCTGGTCCTCGTCGGACCGATGGCGGCCGGCAAGACCAGCGTCGGGCGACGGGTCGCACGGCGGCTGGGCGTCGCCTTCATCGACACCGACAAGCGCATCGTCGCCGCGCACGGCCCGATCCCCGAGATCTTCGCCGCGCACGGCGAAGCGCACTTCCGGGACCTGGAGCGCGCGGCGGTCCGCGAGGCCCTCGCCGAGGGCGGCGTGATCTCCCTCGGCGGCGGCGCCGTCACGGATCCGGAGACGCGCGCGCTGCTGCGCGCCCACCCCGTGGTCTTCCTCACCGTGAGCGAGGCCGCCGTCGCCGACCGACTGCGCGGCGGGACGCGCCCGCTGCTGGCGGGCGAGGACCCGGTCGAGAAGTGGAAGCGCATCTTCGCCGAACGGCGAGGATGGTACGACGAGGTGGCGTCGGCCACGTTCGACACCTCACGGCGTCCGATGCAGCGCATCGCCGACGAGATCGTGGCATGGAGGAGAGAACAGCGATGAGCACGACGACCATCAGCGTCACCGGGAACGACGCCTACGACATCACGATCGGACGGGGGATCCTCGACCAGGTGTCGGCGGCTCTGGCACCGGGCGTCCGCAAGATCCTCGTCGTGCACCCGCCGACCCTCGCGGCCCGCGCCGCCGAGCTCCGCGACCGGCTCCTCGCCGACACCGCGGACGGTCCGCGCGAGGTGCTGCTCGCCGAGATCCCGGATGCCGAGCAGGGCAAGCGCATCGAGGTCGCCGCGTTCTGCTGGCAGGTCATGGGCCAGGCCGACTTCACGCGGACGGACGCCGTCGTCGGCTACGGCGGGGGAGCCGTGACCGACCTCGCGGGCTTCGTCGCGGCGACCTGGCTGCGCGGCATCCAGATCGTCCAGGTGCCCACGACCGTCCTCGGCCTCGTGGACGCCGCCGTCGGCGGCAAGACCGGGGTCAACACCGCGGAGGGCAAGAACCTCGTCGGCGCCTTCTGGGCACCGCGCGCGGTGATCGGCGACCTCGACGAACTGGGCAGCCTGAGCCCGAACGAGGCCACCGCCGGCTTCGCGGAGGTCGTCAAGGCCGGTTTCATCTGGGCCCCGGAGATCCTCGACATCGTCGAGGCCGATCCGGCGCGCGCGGTCGACACCTCGACGGACGAGTTCCGCCGGGCCGTGGAGCTCGCGATCGACATGAAGGCGCAGGTCGTCTCGGACGACTTCCGCGAGGCCGGACAGCGCGAGATCCTGAACTACGGCCACACGCTCGGCCACGCGATCGAGCACGCCGAGCGGTACCGCTGGCGGCACGGGGCGGCCATCTCGATCGGCATGCTGTACGCCGCGGAGCTGTCCCGGCTCGCGGGGCGGCTGTCGGACGCCGCGGCGGAGCGTCACCGCACGATCCTCGAGTCGCTCGGCCTCCCGACGTCGTACCGTGCCGGCGCCTGGCCGCAGCTGCTCGCCACGATGCAGCGCGACAAGAAGAGCCGCGGCGGGATGCTCCGATTCATCCTCCTCGACGACATCGCCAAGCCCACCGTGCTCCAGGCGCCCGACGAGTCCCTGCTCTTCGCCGCCTACCAGGAGATCGGCGCATGACCATCGCCGTCCGGCGCATCACGCCGGAGGACTGGCGGGAGGTCAAGGCTCTGCGGCTGCAGGCCCTTGCCGACCCGGCCGCGCCGATGGCCTTCCTCGACACCGTCGAGCACGCCACGGCGCAGGCCGACGGCTTCTGGCAGGAGCGTGCGGCCAACGCGGCGGGCGACGCCGCCGCGGCGCAGTTCGTCGCGATCGCGGACGACGGCACCTGGACAGGGACCGTGACCGTGCTCCCGCATCGCGAGCAGCACGACGCCGGACTGGTCGTGGGCGTCTACGTGGCGGACGCGCACCGCGGCGCGGGCGTCATCGACGCGCTTCTCGACGCCGCGGCCGCCTGGGCACGCGATCGCGGGCTGCGTGCGCTCGTGCTCGAGGTGCACGTGGACAACGAGCGGGCGCAGGCGGTCTACCGTCGACGCGGCTTCGTCCGGACCGGGGAGATCGAGACCGCCGGCTTCGGGCGGGAATGGGTCATGCGTCGCGAGCTTGCCGACACCGGGAGTGTGCCCGCATGAGCGCCCCGCGTCGGCTGCTGCTCGTCAACGGCCCGAACCTGAACCTCCTCGGCACCCGCGAACCCGAGGTCTACGGCACGGCGACCCTCGCCGACGTCGAGCGGATCACGGCGGAAACCGCTGCCGCGCTCGGGTTCGAGCTGCGGGCGTTGCAGAGCAACCACGAGGGCGTGCTCATCGACGCGATCCATGATGCGCGGGCGGACTGCGCGGGCATCGTCATCAATCCGGGCGGACTCACCCATACGTCGGTGGCCCTGCGTGACGCGCTCACCGGCGTCGCGTTGCCCTTCGCCGAGGTCCACATCTCCGACGTGTACGCCCGCGAGGAGTTCCGTCACCACTCGTACCTGCACGACGTCGCCGCGGTCCGCGTCATCGGACGCGGCGTGGAAGGCTACGCCGACGCGGTGCGGGAGCTCATCGCGCACCTCTGACGCGGATCAGGGCAGGCCGACGAGCAGCACGCACACGGTGATGCCCACGAGCGTCAACAGAGCCATGGCGAGGAAGCACGCGGCGAGCGCGCGGAGCCGAGGGCGCACGCTCGTCACCGCGAGGCGGATGACGACCATCGCGACCAGGCCCAGGACCAGGACGATCGCGGTGACCAGCCCGACGGTCGCCGCGGCGCCCCCGCTGCGGACGATCCCGATCAGGGGCACGAGGCTGACCGCCGTGAAGATCGTGGCGACGATGAGCCACACCGCCCCGGACGACGTCCGCAGCGCCGGCTGATTCGCCATCCTGGTCGGGTCCCGCTCGCGGTCGTCCTCGCTCATGTCGACTCCTCCTGTCCTGGTCCACGCTGCCCGGGGCGACGGGCATCGTCACGGGGCTTCCACTCTCGCGGAGGAGCGTCTATCGTGCCCCCGCGGCGGCCCGCGCCGGGCATCCCGTAGAATCGACTGTCGGCCGCCCCGGCCCCCACGGACTCAGGAACGGAACTCCTCGCACATGGCATCCACCGCAGACATCAAGAACGGCGTCGTCCTCAGCATCGACGGGCAGCTCTGGAGCGTCATCGAGTTCCAGCACGTCAAGCCCGGCAAGGGTGGCGCGTTCGTCCGCACGAAGCTGAAGAACGTCGTCTCGGGCAAGACCGTGGACCGCACGTACAACGCCGGCGCGAAGATCGACATCGAGAACGTCGACCGCCGTGACTACACCTACCTCTACACCGACGGTGACGGGTTCGTGTTCATGGACCAGACCGACTTCGATCAGATCACGCTGCCGGCGGCCACGGTCGGCGACGCGAAGAACTTCCTGCTCGAGAACCAGCAGGTCACCATCGCCCTCAACAACGGCAACCCTCTCTACATCGACCTCCCGGCGTCGGTCATCCTCGAGGTGACCTACACCGAGCCCGGCCTGCAGGGCGACCGCTCGTCCGCCGGCACCAAGCCCGCCACGCTCGAGACGGGCTACGAGATCCAGGTCCCGCTGTTCCTGGAGACCGGCACGAAGGTCAAGGTCGACACCCGCACGGGCGAGTACCTCGGCCGCGAGAAGTAAGGCGTGAGCGCCCGCACGAAGGCGCGCAAGCGCGCGCTCGACATCCTGTTCTCCGCCGACGTCCGCGGCGACGAGGTCGCGGTGGCCCTCGCGGCCGAGGCGAAGCGCGCGGCGAACGAGCCCGCACGCGAGGCGTCGTGGCTGTACGCCCGCGAGATCGTCGACGGCATCATCGACCAGCGCGACGAGATCGACGAGCAGATCACGACGCACAGCCGTGACTGGAAGCTCGAGCGGATGCCCGCCGTCGACCGCGCCCTGCTGCGCATCGGCGCGTGGGAGATCCTCTACAACGACGAGGTGCCGACCGCGGTCGCGATCGACGAGGCGGTGGAGCTCGCGAAGGAGTTCTCCACCGAGGAGTCGGGCGCGTTCGTGCACGGCGTGCTCGCCCGCGTCGCGCGCTCGGCCTGAGCGCCGCAGCGGCGGTGTCGGCGGTGGCGGGCAGGATCGTCTCATGATCCGCCCGCCCGCCTCCGCCGCCCCGGGAGACGGCGCACGGGATTGGCGTGCCCTGTTCGACGCGGGCGCTGCTCCGACGGCGGCGACCCCTCTCGCCCTCGGGTTCGAGGTGCGCGTCCGCGACGCCCGAGGAGCCAACCCCTGGGCGTCACGCCCGCAGCGCACCGCGACCGCACGCGATGTCGCGAAGGGGACCGCAGAGATCCTCCTCGGCATCCGTCCGCTGGAGCGGAGCGCGGCGACGGGATCCTGGGTGCTCGGCTCCGCCACCTGGGACGCGGTCCGCCGCGCACCGGACCAGTACGGTCGGGAACGGTCGCGGTGGTTCGCCGATCTGCTGAGCATCGCGCGGGACACGCTGCTCTCCGGCACGGCGGGGGACTGGCTCGTCGCCGATCTGATCGAGTCGCGGCTCCTCTGGGGGCATCTGCGGTCGGCGACCGACCTCGGCATCCCGCTCGTGGCCGCACAGCGGTCGACGACGCTCGTCCTCGCGGATACCGCGGAGCTGACGGCGGCCGTGTCCCGCGACGACGACGGCGGCCTCGTGGTCCGGCCGGTCGTGACGGTGGACGGGCGCGAGACGCCGCCGGGCAGCATCAGGACCCTCGGGCGCTCCGGCGTGTACGAGGTCGCGCAGAGCGGATCGCGCCTCCAGGTGACGCTCGCGGAGCTTCCGCTCGCGGGCCCCGCGCAGTCGCTGATCCGCGCCCGGACGCTCGTCGTCCCCGTGGAGGAGGAGACGGCCTTCCTCCAGGATGCCTATCCGCTCCTGGCCCGCCGCCTCCCCGTCCGCGCGGTCGGCCGCGTCTCGCTGCCCGCGCTCCCGCCGCCTCGTGCCGTGCTCCGGGTGGCGTTCCGTCGCGGAGACACCGTGGAGTACGCCGTCGAGTGGGACTATCGCGGCTTCGGGCGGGTGCCGTTCACACCCGGTCCGGAGGCCGTGCGCGATCCGGAGGCGGAAGCCGGGGTGACGGAGCGGATCCGGAGCGTCTGGGCGGAGCACGGCGTCGCGTTCGCTCCCTCGGGGGCCTTCCACGACGTGGCTGCTGCGGAGTTCATGACCCGCGTGGTCCCGGCGCTGGAGGCGGAGGGCGTCGAGCTGGAGGTGTCCGGCCGTCGCAAGACGTATCGCGAGCTCGCCGGCGAGCCGGAGATCACCGTCTCGACCGTGGAGAGCACCGACCCGGACTGGTTCGACCTCGGCGTCATCGTCCGCATCGACGGACGGAGCATCCCGTTCGAGCCGCTCTTCACCGCCCTGAGCGCGGGCCGGCGAAAGCTCCTGCTCGTCGACGGCAGCTACTTCTCCCTGAACCACCCGGCGCTCGACCGGCTGCGCGACCTCCTTGACGAGGCCGGAGACCTCGACGAGTGGGAGACGGGGCCGCGGATCAGCCGGCACCAGACGGATCTGTGGGAGGAGTTCGAGGATCTGGCGGACGAGGCGCTTCCCGCGGTGAGCTGGCGAGCCACGGCGGAGGGACTGCGCAGCGCCACCGCGGTGCCGGCGGTGCCGATCCCTCCGGGGCTCACCGCACAGTTGCGGCCGTACCAGAAGGAAGGCCTCGACTGGCTCGCGTTCCTCTGGTCGCACCGGCTCGGCGGCATCCTCGCCGACGACATGGGTCTCGGGAAGACGGTCCAGCTGCTCGCCCTCATCCTGCATGCCCGTGCGGCGGGGGAGGGACGTCCGTTCCTCGTCGTGGTCCCGACGTCCGTGCTGGCCACCTGGCGAACCGAGGCGGCGCGGTTCGCTGCGGGACTCCGCGTGGTCACCCGGGCCTCCACTGGCGGCCCTTCCGTGGCCGTCATGGCTCGCGAGGCCGATGTGGTGCTCACGACCTACGCCGTCGCCCGGCTCGACGAAGAGGGGTTCGCCGGCGTCGCCTGGGCCGGACTGATCCTCGACGAAGCCCAGTTCGTGAAGAATCCGACGACGAAGCTGCACCGCGCCGTCGCCCGCTTCCCTGCCGACGTCACCATCGCGGTCACGGGCACGCCGCTGGAGAACAGCCTCGAGGAGCTCTGGGCACTACTGAAGCTCACGGCACCCGGCCTGTTCGCCTCGGCGCGGAAGTTCCGCGAGCACTACATCCAGCCGATCGAGCAGGGGAAGGTCCCGGAGAATGCGGAGGGCGGACCGTACCGGCAGCGCCGCCTCGCGCAGCTCCGACGACGGATCCGCCCGCTCGTGCTCCGCCGCACCAAGGAGCTCGTCGCCCCCGACCTCCCACCGAAACAGGAGCAGGTGCTGGAGGTCGAGCTGAGCGCCGGGCATCGCGAGCTCTACGAGACGGTGCTGCAGCGGGAGCGGCAGAAGGTGCTCGGCCTGCTGGAGGACCTGGACCGGAACCGCTTCATCTTGTTCCGCTCCCTGACGCTCCTGCGCATGCTGAGCCTCGCTCCGGCGCTGATCGATCCGGCCGACGCGCGCCTCGGCTCCCGCAAGCTCGACGAGCTCCTGGAACGGATCGTCGAGCTGCAGGCGGAGGGGCACCGCGCGCTCGTGTTCAGCCAGTTCACGTCCTTCCTCGACATGGCGGCGGCCCGTCTGGACGCCGCCGGCATCCCGTACGCGCACCTCGACGGATCGACGCGGCATCGCGAGCGGGTGGTCACGGACTTCGCGGAGGGGGAGCAGGCCGTCTTCCTCATCAGCCTGAAGGCCGGCGGATTCGGACTCACCCTGACCGAGGCCGACTACGTCTTCCTCCTCGACCCGTGGTGGAACCCCGCCGCCGAGGCGCAGGCCGTCGACCGCACGCACCGCATCGGCCAGCGCAGCCAGGTGTTCGTCTACCGCATGATCGCGACGGGCACGATCGAGGAGAAGGTCCTCGCGCTGCAGCGGCGCAAGGCGCGGCTGTTCACCGCCGTGCTCGACGACGACGCGCTCTTCGCCCAGGCGCTCACCGCCGACGACATCCGCGGTCTCTTCGACGACTAGACCGTTTTCCCCGGCCCGTCCCGCCGGGTGCTCAGGGAGCCGTCGGTACAATCGAACGGTTCATCTTCGAGAGGAATGCAATGCGGATCACGGGACTCGGCCACGCCGGCATGTTCATCGAGACGGTCGGCGGCAACATCATCTGCGACCCGGTGCTCGGCCCGTCCTTCTTCGGGTCCTGGTTCCCGTTCCCGGACAACCGTGCCCTCGACTGGGAGCGCTACGGCCGCGAAGCCGACTTCCTCTACATCTCGCACCGTCACCGCGACCACTTCGATCCGGCGCTCCTGGAGCGGTACATCCGCAAGGACATCGAGGTGCTCCTGCCGGAGTATCCGATCGACGACCTGGAGCAGGACATCCGGGCGCTCGGCTACACGAACATCACCTACGCGCCCGCCGGCGAGATCATCGAGCGCGGGGCGCTCAAGATGATGATCACCCCGCTGCGCGCGCCGAGCGACGGCCCGATCGGCGACTCGTCGCTCAGCGTGGACGACGGCACGGGCTCGATGCTGAACCAGAACGACTCGCACCCGCTCGATCTCGACAAGCTGCTGCACTTCGGGAAGCCCGACGCCTACTTCACGCAGGTCTCCGGGGCGATCTGGTGGCCCATGGTCTACGACCTGCCGCTGGACGCGAAGCAGAACTTCGCCCGCCTCAAGCGCGAGGCGCAGAACAAGCGGGCGATGTACTACATCGAGAAGGTCGACGCTCCGCACGTCTTCCCGATGGCGGGTCCGCCCATGTTCCTCCGCGACGACCTCTTCGACTTCAACGGGATGGGCCGCAACGGCGAGTCCATCTTCACGGACCAGAAGCAGTTCATCGCGCACATGAAGGAGCTGGCCCCGAAGTACGACGGGCAGCTCTTCGTCCCCGGCACGCTCGTCACGATCGACGGCGGTGCGGTGACCACCGAGCAGACGCTCTACACCGAGGCCGAGCTCGCCCACATCTTCGACGAGAAGTGGGAGTACCTGGAGGAGCAGCGTGCGACCCGCCAGCAGGAGATCCGCGACGAGGAGGCCTCCCGCGCCGAGATCATCCCGCCGGACGAGATGCTGGCCGCGATCAAGGAGTGGTGGGAGCCGCTGCTGAAGAAGTCGCGCACCATCCGCCTCGGGGTCGGCGGGCACGTCCGCTTCCGCATCGGGGAGCTGGACATGGTCGTCGACTTCCCGCGCGCCAAGGTCCGCGAGTACGCGGGGGAGGAGTGCGTGTACTGGTACACGATCCCGGCCGACCTCGTCTCGACGAACATCCGCGACCACGAGATCGACTGGTCGAACTCGATCTTCCTGTCGATGCAGTTCTCGGTCGGCCGCAGCGGCAAGTTCAACGAGTTCCTCACCACCTTCCTCAAGTGCCTCTCGGTCGACCGGATCGAGTACGTCGAGAACTGGTACCAGGAGCAGACCGACCAGACCGAGGACGCGGAGATCGGCGACTGGGTCGTCCAGCGCCGCTGCCCGCACCTGCGCGCCGACCTCACCAAGACGGGGAAGGTCGACGAGGACGGCATCCTCACGTGCAGCATGCACGACTGGAAGTGGGACCTGAAGACCGGACGCTGCCTCTCCACGAGCGGCCACCCGATCCGTTCCTCGAAGATCGACGACGTGACGGATCCGGTGCTCCGCGAGGCGAGCTGAGTGCGCCTGTACCACCGAGTGCAGCCGGTGGTACAGTGAGGCGATGCCGACCGCTCTGACCCGCATCCAGGTGACGCAGACCGCCGCGCTGCGCGAGGCGCTGGAACTCGCGGAAAGCGAGTGGCCGGGACTACCGAAGTCGGAGCAGGTGGTGAGGCTCGCGGTGCTGGGGGCGGAGCGGCTCGCAGAGCGAGGATCCCACCGGCGCGCGACCCGGCGGGCGGCGCTCGAGGCGACACGGGGATCGATCGCCTATCCACCGGGGTATCTCGACGCTCTCCGGAAGGACTGGCCGGAGTGATCGTCGTGGACGCCGGTGTCCTCATCGCGCACCTTTCCACCGACGATGTCCACCAGGAGGCGGCGTTCGACATCCTCGATACCGAGGAAGACCTTCTGATCCACCCGATCAGCCTCGCGGAGACGCTCGTGCATCCGGCGCGGATGGGCACAGAGCTCGCCGATCTCGCCAAGATCGACTCCCTCGGGCTGCTGCGTCGGGAGGAGACGGTCGACGAACCGGTCCATATCGCGCGGCTCCGCGCCGCGACCTCCCTGAAGCTCCCGGACTGCGCGGTACTCGTCACAGCGGAGGCGTTCGGCGCGACGCTGGCGACCTTCGACCGTCGTCTCGCGACGGTCGCCAGAGAGCGCGGTGTCGAGGTCGTCGGCGTCTGAGCGCTCCGATAGACTGACATCACAAGCAACCTTTAACACCGTCCTGTGAGGCGGAGAAGGGAGCGGCTGATGGGTGTGCGCACTGTGCTGCACCAAGCCGACATCTCACGAGCGCTGACCCGGATCGCGCACGAGATCCTCGAGTCCAATCGCGGGGCCGACGACCTCGTCCTGCTGGGCATCCCGACCCGCGGCGTGACGCTGGGACACCGGCTCGCCGCGCTGATCAGCGAGATCGCGCAGGTCTCCGTCCCCGTCGGATCCCTCGACGTGACGCTCTTCCGCGATGACCTCGCCAAGCACCCGACGCGATCGCCGCAGCCGACGGAGATCCCCGCGGGCGGCATCGACGGGAAGACGGTCGTCCTCGTCGACGACGTCCTCTTCTCCGGCCGGAGCATCCGCGCCGCGCTCGACGCCCTGCAGTCGATCGGCCGTCCCGCCGTCGTGCGGCTCGCGATCCTCATCGACCGCGGACACCGGGAGCTTCCCATCCGCCCCGACTTCGTGGGCAAGAACATCCCGTCCGCGCGCACCGAGCGCGTCAACGTGCGTCTGTTCGAGAACGACGGCGCCGAGGAGGTGACGATCGGCGAATGAGGCATCTCCTCGACACCCGCACGCTCGACAGAGCGACCGCCCTGCGCATCCTCGATGTCGCGGAGGACATGGCCGACACCCAGTCCCGCGAGGTCAAGAAGCTCCCCACGCTCCGCGGGAAGACCGTCGTCAACCTCTTCTTCGAGGACTCCACGCGCACCCGCATCTCCTTCGAGGCCGCCGCGAAGCGCCTGTCCGCCGACGTCATCAACTTCGCCGCCAAGGGCTCCAGCGTCTCCAAGGGCGAGAGCCTGAAGGACACCGCGCAGACGCTCGAGGCGATCGGCGCCGACGCGGTCGTCGTGCGGCACCCCGGCTCCGGCGCCCCGCAGACGCTCGCCACGAGCGGCTGGATCTCCGCCGGCGTCGTCAACGCGGGCGACGGCACGCACGAGCACCCCACCCAGGCGCTCCTCGACGCCTTCACCCTCCGCAAGCGTCGCTTCGGTCCCGACAGCCGCGGACGCGACCTCTCCGGTCTCCGGGTGACGATCGTCGGCGACGTGCTGCACTCCCGCGTGGCGCGCTCCAACGTCTGGCTGCTCACCACGCTCGGCGCCGAGGTCACGCTCGTGTCGCCGCCGACTCTGGTTCCGCAGAACGTGTCCCTGTGGCCGGTCCGCGTGGTCTACGACCTGGACGAAGCCCTCGCGGAGGGGCCGGACGCCGTGATGATGCTGCGCATCCAGCTCGAGCGCATGAACGCCGCGTATTTCCCGACTGAGCGGGAGTATTCGCGCCGGTGGGGCCTGGACGCACGGCGCGTGGCTGCTCTGCCGGGCGGTAGCATTGTCCTGCACCCCGGACCCATGAACCGGGGACTGGAGATCTCCTCCGAAGCTGCCGATTCCCCCCGTTCGACGGTGCTGGAACAGGTGTCGAACGGGGTCTCCGTGCGCATGGCGGTGCTGTACCTGCTGCTGGCAGGGGAACGAGACGACGAACGAGGGGGAGACCTGTGAGCGAGACCCTCGTCATCACCGGTGCACAGCTGCTCGACGCGGACAGCGCCGACATCATCATCGAGAACGGCGTCATCGCCGAGGTCGGCGCGGGGCTCACCCGCACCGGCGCACGCGTGATCGACGCCGCCGGCCTGGTCGCGCTGCCGGGCCTCGTCGACCTGCACACCCATCTGCGCGAGCCGGGGTTCGAGGCCTCCGAGACGATCCTCACCGGCACCAGAGCGGCCGCCGCCGGCGGGTTCACCGCCGTGTTCGCGATGCCGAACACCTCTCCGGTCGCCGACACGGCGGGCGTGGTCGAGCAGGAGCTCGCCCTCGGCGAGGCGGCCGGCTATGCGACCGTGCAGCCGATCGGCGCGGTCACCGTGGGGCAGAAGGGCGAGCGCCTCGCCGAGCTCGGTGCCATGGCCACCTCCCGGGCCCAGGTACGGGTCTTCAGCGACGACGGCTTCTGCGTGTGGGACCCGCTGATCATGCGCCGGGCCCTGGAGTACGTGAAGTCCTTCGACGGCGTCATCGCCCAGCATGCGCAGGACCCGCGACTCACCGAGGGCGCCCAGATGAACGAGGGCACTGTCTCGGCCGAGCTCGGGCTGGCCGGGTGGCCGGCGGTCGCCGAGGAGTCGATCATCGCCCGCGACGTGCTCCTCGCCGAGCACGTCGGTTCCCGACTGCACGTGTGCCACCTCTCGACGGCAGGCTCCGTGGACATCATCCGCTGGGCCAAGAAGCGCGGTGTCAACGTGACGGCGGAGGTCACGCCGCACCACCTGCTGCTCACGGACGAACTCGTCCGCGGCTACGACGCGCGGTTCAAGGTCAACCCCCCGCTGCGCCGCGAAGAGGACGTCCTCGCGGTCCGGGAGGGTCTGGCCGACGGCACGATCGACATCGTCGCGACCGATCACGCACCGCACCCCAGCGAGCACAAGGCGTGCGAGTGGCAGGCCGCCGCGAACGGCATGGTCGGTCTGGAGAGCGCCCTGCGGGTCGTGCACCAGTCCATGGTGCAGACCGGCCTGCTCGGCTGGGCCGACGTCGCCCGCGTCATGAGCGCGACGCCCGCCCGCATCGGCCGGCTCTCCGACCACGGCACGCCGCTCGAAGCCGGGCAGCCCGCGCACATCACGCTGTACGACCCCTCGGTCGACGGTGTGTTCACCGCCGCGGACCTGCACGGGCGCAGCGTGAACTCGCCCTACCTGGGCCGCGCCCTGCCCGGCCGCGTGGAGTACACGGTGCACGGCGGCGTCCTCACGGTCGACGGCGGCGCCGTCGTCGAGGAGCTCGGCGCATGAGCGCACGGGACCTCGCGGTCGCGATCATCATCGCCGTCGCGCTGCTGATCCTGCTCTCGATGCTGTTCGCCTGGCGACGACGAGTGCGGCGCGATGCCGCGTACACGGCCCCGCTCGGGGTGCCGGAGCACGCGGAGGTGACGCGCCGCGATGAGGTTCTCTACGTGTCCACGACTCGGCACGAGCAGCCCCTCGAACGGCTCGCGATCACCCCGCTGGCGTTCCGCGCACGCGGCGAGCTGGCTGTGACCGACCGCGGCATCGCGCTGGCCCTGGACGGTGCCCCCACCGTCTTCCTCGCCGCCGACCGCCTCGTCTCCGTCGACCGCGCGACCGTCACCATCGATCGCGTCGTGGAGCCCGGCGGGCTCGTGCGCATCTCGTGGCACGTCGACGACACGACCGTCGTCGACAGCTATGTGCGCCTCACCGGCGGCGATCTCCCGACCCTCATCTCCGACCTGCAGCGGCTCATCCCCGCCGCCCCTGACACAGGAGCCTCGTCATGACCCTCTCGACTTCCTCCCCGCAAGCCTCCGCGGCCCGCCTTCCCGACCCCGCCGTCCTCGTCCTGGAGGACGGCACCCGACACCGCGGACGGGCCTACGGCGCGCACGGGCGCACTCTCGGCGAGGTCGTGTTCGCCACCGGCATGTCGGGATACCAGGAGACCATCACCGACCCGTCCTACGCCGGACAGATCGTCCTGCAGACCGCCCCGCACATCGGCAACACCGGCATGAACGACGAGGACACCGAGTCCCGCCGTATCTGGGTGGCCGGCTACATCGTGCGCGACCCCTCGCGCGTCGTGTCGAACTGGCGGGCGAACGCGTCCCTCGACGAGGTCCTCGTCGAGGACGGCATCGTCGGCATCAGCGGCATCGACACGCGCGCGGTCACCCGCCACATCCGCTCCGCCGGCTCCATGCGCGGCGGCATCTTCTCCGGTGCGGATGCGGAGCTCGACCCGGAAGAGCAGCTGCGGATCGTCCGCGAGGCTCCGGAGATGACCGGCCTCAACCTCTCCGCGCAGGTGTCCGTCCAGAGCGCGACCGTCACCCCGGCGGTGGGGGAGCGCATCGGCAACCTCGCGGTGCTCGACCTCGGCGTGAAGCAGGCCACGATCGACAACCTCGCGGCCCGCGGCTTCGACGTGCACGTCCTCCCGCAGGACGTGGGCATCGACGAGATCCGGGCGATCGAGCCGGTCGCCGTCTTCTACTCGAACGGTCCCGGCGACCCCGCGGCCTCGGGCGACCACGTCGAGCTGCTGCGCGCGGTCCTCGACGACGGGCTGCCCTTCTTCGGGATCTGCTTCGGCAACCAGCTCCTCGGCCGGGCCCTGGGGCTCGGCACGTACAAGCTGCCGTTCGGCCACCGCGGCATCAACCAGCCCGTGCTGGACAAGCAGACTGGCAAGGTGGAGATTACCGCGCACAACCACGGCTTCGCCGTCGAGGCGCCCCTGGAGGGCTCCTTCGACAGCCCGCACGGCTACGGCAAGGTCGAGGTCAGCCACGTCGGCCTCAACGACAACGTCGTGGAGGGTCTGCGCGCCCTCGACATCCCCGCCTTCTCGGTGCAGTACCACCCCGAGGCCGCGGCCGGACCGCACGACGCCAACTACCTCTTCGACCGCTTCCGCGACATGGTCATCGCGAACAAGAAGGACGCAAAGTAATGCCCAAGCGCGACGACATCCGCTCCGTCCTCGTCATCGGCTCCGGCCCGATCGTCATCGGCCAGGCCTGCGAGTTCGACTACTCCGGCACCCAGGCGTGCCGCGTCCTCCGCGAGGAGGGCGTCCGGGTCATCCTCGTCAACTCCAACCCCGCGACGATCATGACCGACCCCGACTTCGCCGACGCGACGTACATCGAGCCGATCACCCCCGCGGTGATCGAGACGATCATCGCCAAGGAGAAGCCCGACGCCATCCTGCCGACGCTCGGCGGCCAGACGGCGCTGAACGCCGCGATGGCGCTGCATGAGCAGGGGATCCTCGAGAAGTACGACGTCGAGCTCATCGGCGCGAAGGTGGACGCCATCAAGAAGGGCGAGGACCGTCAGGTCTTCAAGGAGCTCGTCCTCGAGGCGGGCGCGGACGTCGCCAAGAGCGTCATCGCCCACACCATGGACGACCTCCTCGCCGGCGCCGAGCAGCTCGGCTACCCGCTCGTGGTGCGCCCGTCCTTCACGATGGGCGGGCTGGGTTCCGGCTTCGCCTACGACGAGGAGGACCTGCGCCGTATCGGCGGCGCAGGCCTGCGCGACTCGCCGACGACCGAGGTGCTCCTGGAGGAGTCGATCCTCGGCTGGAAGGAGTACGAGCTCGAGCTCATGCGCGACACCGCAGACAATACGGTGGTCGTCTGCTCCATCGAGAACGTCGACCCGGTCGGCGTGCACACCGGCGACTCGATCACGGTGGCGCCGGCGCTGACCCTGACGGACCGCGAGTACCAGAAGCTCCGCGACATCGGCATCGACATCATCCGCGCCGTGGGCGTGGACACCGGTGGCTGCAACATCCAGTTCGCGGTCAACCCCGAGAACGGGCGCATCATCGTCATCGAGATGAACCCGCGCGTCTCCCGGTCGAGCGCCCTGGCGTCGAAGGCCACCGGCTTCCCGATCGCCAAGCTCGCGGCCAAGCTCGCCCTCGGCTACCGCCTCGACGAGATCCCGAACGACATCACCGGCGTGACCCCGGCGAGCTTCGAGCCGACGCTCGACTACGTGGTCGTCAAGGTCCCGCGCTTCGCTTTCGAGAAGTTCCCGGCCGCGGACGCCACCCTCACCACCACCATGAAGTCGGTCGGCGAGGCGATGGCCATCGGCCGCAACTACGCCACCGCACTGCAGAAGGCGCTGCGGTCGCTCGAGAAGCGGGGCTCCAGCTTCCATTGGGGCGAGGAGCCGCGCACCGTCGAGGAACTGCTCGAGATCGCGAAGACCCCGACCGACGGCCGGATCGTCACCCTGCAGCAGGCGCTGCGCAAGGGTGCGACGATCGAGCAGGCGTTCGAGGCCACGGCCATCGACCCCTGGTTCCTCGACCAGATCGTCCTCATCAACGAGGTCGCCGAGGTCGTCCGCACCGCCGGCGAGCTGGACGACGCGACGCTGCGCTACGCCAAGGAGCACGGCTTCTCCGACGCGCAGATCGCCCAGCTCCGCGGCGAGAGCGAGGCCGAGATCCGCGGCGTGCGCCACGGTCTCGGAATCCGCCCCGTCTACAAGACGGTCGACACCTGTGCGGGCGAGTTCCCCGCGCTGACGCCCTACCACTACTCGAGCTACGACGCCGAGACCGAGGTCGCGCCGTCCGACCGCACCAAGGTCGTCATCATCGGGTCCGGGCCGAACCGCATCGGTCAGGGCGTCGAGTTCGACTACTCCTGCGTGCACGCCTCGTTCGCGCTGTCCGACGCGGGCTTCGAGACCGTGATGATCAACTGCAACCCCGAGACCGTGTCGACCGACTACGACACGTCCGACCGGCTGTACTTCGAGCCGCTGACGCTCGAGGACGTGCTGGAGGTCCTGGACGCGGAGGCCGCGAGCGGCACCATCCTCGGCGTCGTCTGCCAGCTCGGCGGCCAGACCCCGCTCGGGCTCGCGAAGGGCATCGAGGCGGCCGGCTACACGGTCCTCGGGACGAGCCCGGAGGCCATCGACCTGGCCGAGGAGCGCGAGCTGTTCTCGCGACTGCTCGACGAGGCCGGACTCCTCGCCCCTCGCAACGGCACGGCGATCGACGTGGAGGGCGCGGTGCGCATCGCCGAGGAGATCGGCTATCCGGTGCTCGTGCGCCCGAGCTTCGTGCTCGGCGGTCGGGGCATGGAGATCGTCTACGGCACCGATGCGCTGCGCGACTACTTCGTGCGGACGGCCGGTGAGGTCGTGATCGAGGAGGGCAAGCCGCTCCTGGTCGACCGGTTCCTCGATGACGCGATCGAGCTCGACGTGGACGCCCTGTACGACGGCACAGACCTCTTCATCGGCGGCGTCATGGAGCACCTGGAGGAAGCCGGCATCCACTCCGGCGACTCGAGCTGCACGCTGCCGCCGGTCTCGCTCGGTCGCAGCGATGTCGACCGCGTCCGCGAGGCCACCCTCGCCATCGCACAGGGCGTGGGCGCGCGCGGTCTGCTGAACGTGCAGTTCGCGATCAGCGCCGGCGTCCTCTACGTCATCGAGGCGAACCCCCGGGCCAGCCGCACGGTGCCCTTCGTCTCCAAGGCGCTGGGCATCCCGATGGCGAAGGCCGCCAGCCGCATCATGGCCGGCTCCACCATCGCCGAGCTCCGCGCGGAGGGGATGCTGCCCGTGCAGGACGGCTCGCGTGTCCCGCTGGACGCCCCGGTCTCGGTCAAGGAGGCCGTGCTGCCCTTCAAGCGGTTCCGCACCGCCGACGGCAAGACGGTCGACTCGGTCCTCGGCCCGGAGATGCGCTCGACCGGCGAGGTCATGGGCATCGACCGCGACTTCCCGACTGCGTTCGCGAAGTCGCAGGCCGCTGCCTACGGCGGCATGCCGACCTCGGGCACCGTGTTCATCTCGGTCGCCGACTCCGACAAGCGCGCGGTGATCCTCCCGGCGCACCGCCTCCAGCAGCTCGGTTTCACGATCGTGGCGACCGAGGGCACGGCAGAGATCCTGTCCCGCAACGGCATCGCGGTCACCGTGGTCGAGAAGTACAGCGAGACCCAGGAGTCCGGCGCCCGGAACATCGTCGACCTCATCAACGACGGGGAGATCGACATCGTCGTGAACACCCCGTCGGGTGGTGCCGCTCGCGCGGACGGCTACGAGATCCGCGCCGCCGCGGTGGCCGCCGACAAGGCGCTCTTCACGACCATCGCCGTGCTCGGTGCGGCGGTGAGCGGGATGGACGCCGCGCACGAGGGCTTCCAGGTCAAGAGCCTGCAGGAGTACGCGCAGGACCGGATGGCCGCGGTATGACGGCACGCTTCGGCGAGCGGGCCCGCGCGGCCCTCGAGGCGCACGGCCCGCTCTGCGTCGGCATCGACCCCCACGCCGCTCTGCTGGCGGCGTGGGGGCTGACCGCCGATGCCGCCGGAGTCCGGGAGTTCGGGCTCCGTACCGTCGAGGCGGCCGCCGGTCGCGTCGGGATCGTCAAGCCGCAGGTGTCGTTCTTCGAGCGGTACGGCGCCGCCGGGTTCGCCGCGCTGGAGGAGGTGCTGGCCGGCGCGCGGGCGGCCGGACTGCTCGTGATCGCCGACGCCAAGCGCGGCGACATCGGGTCGACGATGACGGACTACGCCCAGGCGTGGCTGCCCACCGACGCGCCGCTGGAAGCCGATGCGCTGACGGTGAATCCGTATCTGGGAGTCGGAGCCCTGGATGGCGCGTTCGCCCTGGCCGAGGAGCACGGCAAGGGGCTCTTCGTCCTCGCCGCGACGAGCAACCCCGAGGCGACCATGCTGCAGCGGGCGACGACCGCGGACGGCGCCACGGTGTCCGCCGCCGTCATCGCCGAGGTGTCGCGCCGGAACGCCGACGCGACGCCCGCGGGGGAGTGGGGGAGCTTCGGCTTCGTCATCGGTGCCACGGTGGACCAGGAACAGGCCGGCATCGCGCCGTTCGCGCCCGTCGCCCCGATCCTCGCCCCTGGTTTCGGCGCGCAGGGCGCCACCCCCGCGGATCTCGCCCGCCGCTTCGGCCCCCAGGCCGCCTCGGTGATCGCGAGTGAGAGCCGCAGCCTCCTCTCCGCGGGCCCGGCGGCCCTCGCCGAGACGATCGCCGACCGTGCCGCCCAGTATCGAGAGGTCAGCCGTGGCTGAGGAACGCCGCACCGTCCCCGAGGTCGACAGGGCCGCCGCGGCGCGCCGCGCCGTCGAGAGACGACGCGCCAGGGCCTCGGTGAAGCGCGACCTGACGATGCGCGTCGTCACCCCGCAGTCCGTGCTGCATCGCGCGACGGAGGACCCCGACTCGGTCGAGGGCTCCATGCGCATCACCGACTTCCTCCTGGCCCTCCCGGCGATCGGGGCGGGAAAGCGCGACCGGGTGCTGGGGCAGCTGCACATCTCGCCGGTCAAGCGCCTCGGCGGCCTCGGGGCCCGGCAGCGGCGGGTGCTGGAGGAGTGGCTGGACGAGCGCTTCCCGGTGCCGACCCCCCGCGGGGCGCGCAGCCGGCTCCTCGTCCTCGCCGGCCCCACGGCGGTGGGCAAGGGGACGGTCGCCGCGCACATCCGCGAGAACAACCCCGAGATCCACCTGTCCGTGTCGGCCACCACCCGACCACCGCGCCCCGGCGAGATCGACGGCGTGCACTACTACTTCGTCGACGACGCCGAGTTCGACCGTCTGATCGCCGACGGTGAGCTGCTGGAGTACGCGGTGGTGCACAACCGCTCCCGCTATGGCACCCCGCGCGCCCCCATCGACGCCGCACTGGCCGAGGGGAAGACCGTCCTGCTGGAGATCGATCTGCAGGGCGCGCGCCAGGTGCGCGAGGCCGAGCCCTCCGCGACGCTCATCTTCCTCCTGCCGCCGAGCTGGGACGAGCTGGTGCACCGGCTGGTCGGCCGGGGCACGGAGGACGCCGAGGAGCGAGCCCGCCGGCTGCGCACCGCGAAGATCGAGCTGGCCGCACAGAACGAGTTCGACCACCTCATCGTGAACGAGGACGTCGCCACCGCCGCCCGCGAGGTCGTAGACTTGTCTACAAGCTCTGCGCGCTGACCCGTTTCCGGGGTCGAGCACCACGCCCGTCCCCGAGTTCGTCGAGGGGGCGCGCGCCCGCAGCATCGTCTTCGCGGCGAATCCCGTCGCCTGATCAGGAGGTCCACCCATGGCCGGACGCAACAACGGCATCATCGATCCCCCCATCGACAACCTGCTGGAGCGCGTCGACTCCAAGTACGAGCTCGTGATCTACGCCGCCAAGCGCGCCCGTCAGATCAACGACTACTACTCCGACCTGCACGAGGGGAACCTCTTCGACAACGTGGGCCCGCTCGTCGACTCCTCGGTCGAGGACAAGCCGCTCACCATCGCCCTGCACGAGATCAACGAGGACAAGCTCCGCCTGCGTCACGCGGAGTAACTCGACGACCGCGCCGCCCCGACGTCGGTGGCGCGGTCCAGAATGGGTGCCACACCCTCCCACCGTCCGTCCCCGTTCTGGAGCATCGATGAGCGCGCTGCGTCTGTTCACGTCCGAGTCCGTCACCGAAGGGCATCCGGACAAGATCTGCGACCAGATCTCGGACAGCATTCTCGACGGGCTCCTCGCGAAGGATCCCGGTTCCCGGGTCGCGGTCGAGACGCTCGTCACGACCGGCCTCGTCCACGTGGCGGGGGAGATCCGCACGGACGCCTACGTCGACATCCCGACGATCGTCCGCCAGGTCGTGAACGGCATCGGCTATACCTCCTCCGACACCGGCTTCGACGGCGACTCCTGCGGCGTCAGCGTCTCGGTGGGGGAGCAGTCCACCGACATCGCCCACGGCGTCGACAACGCTCAGGAGCACCGCGACGGCTCGTCGGTCGATCCGCTCGACGGCCTCGGCGCTGGAGACCAGGGCATCATGTTCGGGTTCGCCACGAACGAGACCCCGCAGCTCATGCCGATGGCCGCGTGGACCGCGCACCGGATCGCCGAGCGGCTGACGGAGGTGCGCCGCAGCGGGCTGCTGCCCTTCCTGCGCCCGGACGGGAAGACGCAGGTCACCCTCGGCTACGACGGCTTCACCCCGAAGACCGTCGACGCCGTCGTGCTGTCCACGCAGCACAACCCGGACATCGCCCAGGATGACCTCAAGGCGCAGATCCGCGAGCACGTCATCGACCCGGTGCTCGGCACGACGGGCCTCGACCTCGACGACGTCACGTACTACATCAACCCCGCGGGCCCCTTCGTCACCGGGGGCCCCAAGGGCGACGCCGGGCTCACCGGCCGCAAGATCATCATCGACACCTACGGCGGTGCTGCGCGGCACGGGGGCGGCGCCTTCAGCGGCAAGGACCCGTCGAAGGTCGACCGCTCCGGCGCCTACGCGACCCGCTGGGTCGCCAAGAACGCGGTCGCCGCGGGCCTCGCCGACCGCCTCGAGGTGCAGGTCGCCTACGCGATCGGCGTCGCCCGCCCCGTCGGCCTGTACGTGGAGACCTTCGGCACCGGACGGGTGTCCGACGAGGTCATCACCCGCGCCATCGACGAGGTGTTCGACCTCCGACC
The DNA here is from genome assembly GCF_004794355.1 of Microbacterium sp. K36. Classification (NCBI taxonomy): domain Bacteria; kingdom Bacillati; phylum Actinomycetota; class Actinomycetes; order Micrococcales; family Microbacteriaceae; genus Microbacterium; species Microbacterium sp. K36. The sequence continues at coordinate 24,639 of NZ_SSDN01000099.1, forward strand.
GCAGGCCATCATCGAGCAGCTCGACCTCCTGCGTCCGATCTACGCGCAGACGGCCGCGTACGGGCACTTCGGCCGGGAGCTGCCGGACTTCACATGGGAGCGGACGGACCGGGCCGAGGAGCTGCGGCGCGCTGCCGGGCTCTGACGGGTCCGCGGTGCTGATCTCTCCGGAGAGCCGGCGCATCGCGCGGGTGCTTCTGGAATCGCCGCTGCCGCAGCTCGACCGCCTGTTCGACTACGCGCTCCCACCGGAGCTCGGCGACGTCGAGCCCGGGGTCCGGGTGCGTGTCCCCCTGCGGACCGCCGGCCGCGTGGTCGACGGGTTCGTGGTGGAACTGGACGTGGAGGACGACGCCGATCGGCCGCTCTCCGAGGTCGAGAGCGTCGTGTCGAGCGTCCCCGTGCTGCCCGATCGTCTGTACCGCCTGGCGCGGCGCGTCGCGGATCGCGCGGCAGGGTCTGCGTCCGACGTGCTGCGGCTGGTGATCCCGAAGCGGCAGGTGCGGGTCGAGAAGGCCTGGACCGCCGACGCCCCGACGCCGCTCCTCGAACCCGAGGCGCGCGACGCGGCCGCGTCCGTGGTCGGTCTGTACGACGGGTTGCAGGCGGTGCTCGACGAGAGCGGTCGCGCGGCCGTCGAGGCCATCCCGCAGCTCACTGACGACACGCCGGGCTGGGCACGGATGCTCGCCGCTGCCGCCGCGACGACGCTCACGGCCGGGAAGTCGACCATCCTCGTCGTGCCCGACCATCGCGACCTCGATCGGCTCCTGGCGGCCCTCGACGGGGTCGTCCCCGCGGAGGCGATCGCACGACACGACTCGCGACAGACCAACCCGGATCGCTACCGCTCCTTCCTGCGCACGCTCGAGGACGCGCCCTGCATCGTCGTCGGGAACAGGTCCGCGGTGTACGCCCCCGTCGTCGCCGGTCTCGTGGCCGTGTGGGACGACGGCGACAGCCTGCTGGGCGAGCCGCTCGCGCCCTATGTCCACGCCCGGGATGCGGCGCTGCTGCGGCAGGAGGCGGAGGGCTCGGCGCTGCTCTTCGCCGGTCATACGCGGACGACCGAGGTGGAGCGGCTCGTGGCGCGCGGCTGGCTGCAGGACATCCGCGCGACCCGGCGTGTGCTGCCGCGTGTGGTGCTCAGCACTCCCCAGGAGATGGAGCAGCCGACGCCGCAGCGCATGCCGTCGTCGGCCTTCCTCGCCGCCCGGAACGCGGCCGCGGAGGGGCCGGTGCTCATCCAGGTCTCGCGGCCCGGCTTCGCGCCGTCCCTCGTCTGCGCCGACTGCCGGGCACCCGCCCGATGCCCTCATTGCGGCGGTCCGCTCGGCGCCCGCCATCGTGGCGCTGTCCCGGTGTGCGGGTGGTGCGGGCGTGGTGCCAGGGCGTGGACCTGCCCGGCGTGCTCCTCGCCCCGTCTCCGGCTCGCTTCATCCGGCAGCGAGCGGACCGCCGACGAGCTCGGACGCGCCTTCCCCGGCGTCCGCGTCATCGTCGCCGACGGCAGCCATCCGGTGGAGCGCGTCGACGCACGTCCGGCCCTCGTGGTCGCCACGCGCGGCGCCGAGCCCCTCGCGGAGGGCGGCTACCGGGCGGTAGTCCTGCTCGACGGCCCGCGGATGCTGCAGGCGCCGGATCTGCGCATCGGCGAAGCGTGTCTGCGGTGGTGGTCGAACGCCGCCGCCCTCGCCGCGCCGGGCGCCCCCGTCCATCTCGTCGGCGTCGACGGCGCCGTCGCCAGAGCCCTCGCCACTTGGAACCACCCCGCCTACGCACGCACCGAGCTGGAGCAGCGCGCGCCGCTGCACATGCCGCCGACCGCGCGCGTCGCGCTCGTGGAAGGCTCGTCCGCCGCCGTGGCGCGCGCTCTGGAGGCCCTGTCCGAACTCTCGCTGCCCTCTGACGCGGTGCTCGGTCCCGTCCCCGTCGAGTCCGACGACGTCCCGCCCCGAGTGCGGGCGCTCGTGCGCTTCGACTACGGCGCGGGGAGCCGCGTCGCGACCACCCTCCGTGCTGCCGTCGTGGCGGAGGCGGTGAGCGGCCGCCGAGGCCGGACCAAGGCCGCCCGCAGCACGCTGTCGGTCCGTCTCGATATCCTCGATCCAGAACTCTGACCCTTCCGGAGAACCTTCATGCGCCTCGTCTTCGCCGGCACTCCCGCCGCCGCGGTTCCCACTCTGCGACGCCTCGCCGCCGAGCACGACATCGCCGCGGTGGTGACGCGCCCTGACGCCCCCCTCGGGCGCAAGCGTGTGCTGACCCCGTCGCCGGTCGCTCAGGCAGCGGTTGAGCTCGGCCTGCCGGTCATCCACGCTGCCCGGCTGGACGAGCCGGTGACGACGGAGATCTCGGCCCTGCGCCCGGAGCTCGGCGTGATCGTCGCGTACGGCGGGCTCGTCCGCGAGCCTCTGCTGTCCGCGCCGGAGGCCGGGTGGATCAACCTGCACTTCTCGCTGCTGCCGGCGTGGCGCGGTGCCGCGCCGGTGCAGCGCGCCCTGATCGCGGGAGATGCCGTCCTCGGCGCGAGCGTCTTCCAGCTCGTCCCCGAGCTCGACGCCGGCGACGTGTTCGCGATGCGTACCGTCGAGCTCCCGGCGACCGCCACGGCGGGGGAGGCGCTGGAGGCTCTGGCCCTCGACGGCGCCGGTCTCACCGCCGACGTGGTCGCCGCGATCGCGGACGGCAGTGCCCGCGCCGTCCCGCAGGAGGGCGAGCCGACGTTCGCTGGCAAGCTGACGCTCGAGGACGGTCTCCTCGACTTCCGCGAGCCGTTCGACGCCGTGTACGCGCGGTTCCGCGGAGTCACGCCGGAGCCGGGAGCGCACACGACGATCGACGGTCAGCGGCTGAAGATCCTCGAGGCGCGACCCGCGGGTGCCGAGGCGGAGGACCTGCGACCGGGTGCCATGGCGGGCACGCGAACGGAGGTCCTGATCGGGACGGCCACCTCGCCGCTGGCCGTCACCCGGCTGCAGCCCGCGGGCAAGGGCCCCATGAACGCCGCCGACTGGTGGCGGGGTCTGCAGGGCACGACTCCGGTGGCCGGCTCGTGAACGCGAACGACGGACGGCGCCCCGGCTCGGGTCGGCAGCACGAAGGCCGGGCACGCAACGGCCGCGGCCCGAACCGGTCGGTCCAGCCGGCGCGCCGCGTGGCCTACGACGTGCTCAGGGCGGTGTCGGACTCCGACGCCTACGCCAACCTGCTCCTCCCGACGGCGATCGCCGAGGCTGGGCTGGACCCGCAGGACGCGGCTCTGGCGACCGAGCTGACCTACGGCACGCTCCGTCGCCGGGGCACGTACGACGCGATCATCGCCGCCGCCGCCGACCGCCCCGCCGACGCGATCGACCCCGCCGTGCTCGACGCACTCCGGCTCGCGGTGCATCAGCTCCTCGCGACGCGGGTGGCCTCGCACGCCGCCGTGAACGAGTCCGTGAACCTCGTGGCCCTCACGGCGGGGCGTGGCGCGTCGAGCTTCGCCAACGCGGTGCTCCGGCGGATCGCCCGCGAGTCGCCGGGCGAGTGGCTCGCGCGCATCGAGGCGGCGGCGCGATCGGACGACGAACGCCTGGCCCTCCGAGCCGCGCACCCGGTGTGGATCATCCGGGCGCTGCGGCGCGCCCTCGCCGCCGAGGGGCGAGTCGAGGAGCTGGACGCCCTGCTGGAGGCCGACAACGTCTCGCCCGAGGTCACCCTGGTCGCCCTCCCCGGGCTCGCGGAGCCGCAGGAGCCCCGCCGGCCCTACGCCGCCACGGCGTTCGCGTCTCCGGGAGGCGATCCGCGTCTCGCGCTGGCCGCCTCCGACGGTGCGGTCCGGGTGCAGGACGAAGGATCTCAGCTCGTCGCGCTCGCGCTGACCGCGGCGACGCCGCTGCGCACGGGGGAGCGGTGGCTCGACCTGTGCGCCGGCCCCGGCGGGAAGACGGCCCTGCTCGCCGCCGTCGCCCGGCAGAACGACGCCGTCCTGGAGGCCAACGAGGTGGTGCCCACCCGCGCCCGGCTCGTGCGCAACGCGCTGCGTGCCGTCCCGGGCGACGTCACCGTGCACGAGCGCGACGGCCGGGAGCTGGCAGCCGAGCGGCCGGAGACATTCGACCGGATCCTCGTGGACGCGCCCTGCACCGGCCTCGGCGCCCTCCGGCGGCGCCCGGAGGCCCGGTGGCGGAAGTCCCCGGCGGACGTCGCCGAGCTCGTGCCGCTGCAGGTCGGCCTGCTCACCGCGGCCGTCGACGCTCTGGCTCCCGGAGGCGTCGTCGCGTACGTCACCTGTTCGCCCCATCTCGCGGAGACCACGGCGGTGGTCGAGGAGGTGCGACGCATCCGTCCGGAGCTCGTCGACCTCGATGCCCGCGCGGTGCTGCACCGCGTGGCGCAGTCGCCGATCGATCTCGCCGACGACGGGCGGGCACAGACGGGCAGCGCTCAGCTCTGGCCGCATCGGCACGGCACCGACGCGATGTTCCTCGCACTCCTGCAGCGCCCGCTGGAGGCGACAGACGCCCCGAAGGAAGGTTGAGACCATGGATCTGCCCCGCGCCCCGCGCATCAACCCCAGCATCCTCGCCGCCGACTTCGTCAACATGCAGGCGGAGCTCGCCCGCATCGCGACGGCCGACTTCGCGCACGTCGACGTCATGGACAACCACTTCGTCCCGAACCTCACGTTCGGTCCGCAGATGGTCCAGCGCATCCAGGAGACCAGCCCGGTCCCGCTGGACGTGCATCTCATGATCACGGATCCGGATCGCTGGGCGCCGGGCTACGCCGAGCTCGGCGCCGCGAGCGTGACCTTCCACCTGGAGGCGGCGGGGGAGCCGGTGGCTCTCGCGCGTCGGCTGCGCGACATCGGCGCCCGTGCCGGGGTCGCGGTCAAGCCCGCGACTCCTGTCGAGGGACTCTTCGACCTGCTGGACGAGTTCGACCAGATCCTCGTGATGACCGTGGAGCCCGGGTTCGGGGGGCAGGGCTTCCTGCCCGAGACCATGCCGAAGCTGCGGGCGCTCTCCGCCGAGGCGCGGCGCCGCGGCTCGTCCGTCTGGCTCCAGGTCGACGGCGGCATCTCCGACGCGACGATCGCCCAGGCGGCCGAAGCGGGAGCCGACACCTTCGTCGCCGGATCCGCGGTCTACGGCGCAGACGACGTGGAGGCGGCCGTCACCCGGCTCAGGGACCTCGCGCGAGCCGGTAGCCTGGAGGGGTGAAGACTTTCGACGAGCTGTTCGCCGAGCTCAGCGTCAAGGCCGAGACCCGACCCGAGGGATCGGGCACCGTGGCGGAGCTCGACGGCGGCGTGCATGCGATCGGCAAGAAGATCGTCGAAGAGGCTGCCGAGGTCTGGATGGCGGCGGAGTACGAATCGGACGCCGCTGCCGCCGAGGAGATCTCGCAGCTCCTCTACCACCTGCAGGTGATGATGCTCGCGAAGGGCCTCACCCTGCAGGACGTCTACCGACATCTGTGATGCGCTCCGGTCCCACTCCTTCGAACTGAAAGCCGTTCATGCTGCGCATCGCCGTTCCCAACAAGGGCTCGCTCTCCGAGACCGCCGCCGAGATGCTCGCGGAGGCGGGCTACGCCGGCCGCCGCGACCCCAAGACCCTGCATGTCATCGACGCCGAGAACGACGTCGAGTTCTTCTTCCTCCGCCCGCGCGACATCGCCACCTACGTGGCCTCCGGCGCCCTCGACGTGGGGATCACCGGTCGTGATCTCCTCCTCGACGTGCAGCGGCCGGCGCGCGAGATCGAGCAGCTCGGCTTCGGAGCGTCCACGTTCCGCTTCGCCGGTCCTCCCGGACGCTTCACCTCCGTGCAGGACCTCGACGGCGTCCGGGTCGCCTCCGCCTATCCGGGTCTGGTGGGATCCTTCCTCCGCGACCAGGGTGTGAACGCCGAGCTCGTGCAGCTCGACGGTGCCGTCGAGTCCGCCGTGCGCCTCGGCGTCGCCGACGCGGTCGCCGATGTCGTGTCCACCGGGACCACGCTCCGGCAGGCGGGGCTGGAGATCTTCGGCCCCGTGATCCTGGAGTCCGAGGCCGTGCTGATCAGCCGTCCTGGTGAGGCCGACGGCGTGGACACGCTGTTGCGCCGACTCCGCGGCGTCATGGTGGCGCGTCGCTATGTGCTCCTCGACTACGACCTCCCCACCGAACTGGTCGACCAGGCCGTGGCCATCGCGCCCGGCCGCGAGTCCGCGACCATCTCGCCGCTCCGCGATCCGTCGTGGGTGGCGGTCCGCGTGATGATCCCGCGGCGTCGCGTCAACCAGGTGATGGACGATCTCTACGCCCTCGGCGCCCGGGCCATCCTGGTCACCGCGATCCACGCGGCGAGGCTCTGATGACCCTCGCGAGTCGCGTCATCCCGTGCCTGGACGTCGCGGACGGCCGCGTCGTCAAGGGCGTCAACTTCGAGAACCTCCGCGACATGGGCGATCCGGTCGAGCTCGCCCGCCACTACGCCGCCCAGGGCGCCGACGAGATCACGTTCCTGGACGTCACCGCGACGGTGGATGCGCGGGCCACGACCTACGACGTCGTGCAGCGCACCGCGGAGCAGGTCTTCGTGCCGCTGACGGTGGGCGGCGGGGTGCGCAGCGTCGACGACGTCGCGCGGCTCCTCGCGGTCGGTGCGGACAAGGTCGGCGTGAACTCCGCGGCGATCGCCCGTCCCGAGCTCATCGGCGAGATCGCGGATCGCTTCGGGGCCCAGGTGCTCGTGCTCTCGCTCGACGTCAAGCGCGCCGACAGCACGCGATCCGGCTTCGTCGTCACCACGCACGGCGGCCGCACGCAGACCACGCTGGATGCGCTCGACTGGGCGCGCGAGGCGTCGGAGCGCGGCGCGGGGGAGCTGCTCGTGAACTCGATCGACGCCGACGGCACCCGCGACGGCTTCGATCTCGAGCTCGTCCGCCTCATGCGCGAGGTGGCGCCGATCCCGGTGATCGCCTCCGGCGGTGCCGGACGCGCGACGGACTTCGCTCCGGCCATCCAGGCGGGGGCCGACGCGGTGCTCGCGGCGAGCGTGTTCCACACCGGGGCTCTGACCATCGGCGACGTGAAGGACGCGCTGCGCGCGGAAGGAGTGCTCGTCCGATGACCGACACGCCGAAGCAGGACGAGGTCTCCGTCGACGACCGCATCGCGCAGGTCGCCTTCAACGCCGACGGGCTCGCCCCGATCATCGTGCAGCAGTGGGATTCGCGCGAGGTGCTCATGCTCGCGTGGGTGGACGCCGAGGCGCTGCGCCGCACGCTCACGTCCGGACGTGCGACGTACTGGTCCCGCTCCCGCCAGGAGTACTGGCGCAAGGGCGACACGTCCGGCCACATCCAGGTCGTGCGGGAGGCCCGGCTCGACTGCGACGGGGATGCGCTCCTGCTCCTCGTCGACCAGACCGGCCCCGCGTGCCACACCGGCACACGGACGTGCTTCGACACCACCGACCTGGACGCCATCGACGGGGTGAGTGCCCCGTGAGCATCGCGCAGCGCGGCCGCTCCCTCTCCGTGACCGGGTTCCTGGTGGCCGGCGCCATCGGCATCATCTCCTCCACGCAGACCTGGTTCACGGTGCAGCGCGCGGACGCGGGGGAGGACATCCTCGTTCCCGGCGCCTCCGCCCTCGTCTTGCTCGCCCCGCTGAGCCTCGCCGTGCTCGCCCTCGGCGCAGCGCTCGCGATCGCCGGCCGAGCCGTGCGCATCGTCTTCGGTGTGCTGGCCGCCGCAGCGGCGCTGTTCCTGGGGTGGTCCACCTTGCAGCTCCTCCTCGGCGACGCCTACGGCGCCGTGGCCGCGACGGTCACCGAGACCACCGGGCTCGCCGGAAGCGGAGCCGTCCACGAGGTGGCGGCGAGCATCGTGCCATCGGCCTGGCCGTACCTCGCCCTCGTCGGCTGGCTGATCCTGCTCGTAGCGGCGGTCCTCGTGCTGACGACCTGGCGACGCTGGAAGGTCGGCGGCCGCCGCTACCGCACCGACACGCCCGCCGAGGCGCGGCATGATGGTCCCGTCGACGCGGTCGATTCCTGGGACGAGCTGTCCCGCGGGTCCGACCCGACACGCTGACCCCGATAGACTGAATCCAGATCCCACGTCGTCCCCCGGAGGAGAACATGACCAACCCGATCGCTGACCCCGGCCACGGACACTCGCCTGCGGCCTGGACCGCTGTCGTGATCATGCTCGTCGGCTTCGCCGCCGCGACCGTCGCGTTCTGCTTCGAGCAGCCGACCCTGGTGTGGATCTCCGCCGCGCTGATCCCGATCGGGGCGATCGTCGGCTGGGTGCTCGCGAAGGCGGGATACGGCGTGAAGGGTCCCAAGTACGCTCCGAAGGCGCACTAGTGGTCCTCGCCGACCTGACGGCCGGCGCTGTCGCAGACGCCGAGCGTCGTTCCGAGTCCCGTCCGCTCGCGGTCGTGGAGCGTGACGCCCTCGCGCGCCCCGCGGCGAAGGACGCGCTGTCGTTCCTCGCTCCCGCCGACCGGGTGAAGATCATCGCCGAGGTGAAGCGGGCGAGTCCGTCCCGCGGTGCCCTCGCGGAGATCCCGGATCCCGCGCACCAGGCCGCGCTGTACGAGACCGGAGGTGCCTCCGCGATCAGCGTCCTCACCGAGGAGCGCCGCTTCGGCGGCAGTCTCGCCGATCTGGAGGCGGTCACCGCCCGGGTCTCGCTGCCGGTTCTCCGGAAGGACTTCATCGCCACCCGGTACCAGGTGCTGGAGGCTCGCGCCGCGGGTGCCGATCTCGTCCTCCTGATCGTGGCTGGCCTGGAGCCCGACGTCCTCCGCGACCTGTATGGGTTCATCCTCGAACTCGGCATGACCCCGCTCGTGGAGACCCACTCCGCCGAGGAGCTGGACGCCGCGATCGATCTCGGCGCCGCCCTGATCGGCGTGAACGCCCGCAACCTGAAGACCCTCGAGCTCGACCGCGATCTGTTCGGCCGTCTCGTGGACCGCATCCCCGACTCGGCGATCAAGATCGCGGAGTCCGCGGTGCTGACCCCCGCCGACGTCGCGCATTACCGTTCGGCCGGTGCCGATGTCGTGCTGATCGGCGAGGCCCTGGTGACCGGAGACCCGGTCGCCACTCTCGAGAGCTTCCTGGAGGCGAAGTGAGTCTGCGCGACCAGCATGGTCCGTTCTTCGGCGAGTTCGGCGGGCGGTACATGCCGGAATCCCTGGTCGCCGCGATCGACGAGCTCACCGTCGCGTACGAGGAGGCCGTCGCCGACCCGGAGTTCCGTGCCGAGCTCGCCCATCTGCTGTCCTCCTATGCCGGGCGACCGTCCGCGCTCACCGAGGTGCCCCGGTTCGCCGAGCACGCAGGGGGCGCGCGGGTCTTCCTCAAGCGCGAGGACCTCAACCACACCGGTTCGCACAAGATCAACAACGTGCTGGGCCAGGCCCTGCTCACCAAGCGCCTCGGCAAGACACGCGTCATCGCGGAGACCGGCGCCGGTCAGCACGGCGTCGCCACGGCGACCGCCGCCGCGCTGTTCGGCCTCGACTGCACCATCTACATGGGCGAGGTCGACACCGAGCGGCAGGCGCTGAACGTCGCCCGCATGCGCCTGCTGGGCGCTGAGGTCGTCGCGGTCACCTCGGGCTCGCGCACGCTGAAGGACGCGATCAACGACGCCTACCGCGACTGGGTGGCCTCGGTCGAGACCACCAACTACATCTTCGGCACCGCCGCCGGCCCGCACCCGTTCCCGGCGATGGTCCGCGACTTCCAGAAGATCATCGGCGAAGAGGCTCGCGCCCAGATCCTCGACGAGGTCGGCCGGCTTCCCGATGCGGTCGTCGCCTGCGTCGGCGGCGGATCCAACGCGATCGGCATGTTCGACGCTTTCCTGGACGACGAGGGCGTACGGCTGTACGGCGTGGAGGCGGCCGGCGACGGCGTCGACACCGACAAGCATGCCGCGTCCATCGAGCGCGGCCGCCCCGGCGTGCTGCACGGCGCGAAGACGTACGTGCTGCAGGACGAAGACGGCCAGACGGTCGAATCGCACTCGATCTCCGCGGGACTCGACTACCCGGGCGTGGGCCCAGAGCACTCCTGGCTGGCCGACATCGGTCGCGCCGAGTACATCCCGGCCACCGACGACGAGGCGATGCAGGCCCTGCGGCTGCTCAGCCGGACCGAGGGGATCATCCCCGCCATCGAGTCGGCCCATGCCCTCGCCGGCGCGCTGCGGATCGGTCGGGAGCTCGGCCCCGACGGCCTGATCGCCATCTGCCTCTCCGGCCGCGGGGACAAGGACATGGACACCGCTGCCCGGTACTTCGAGCTTTACGACGAGGACGCCCTCGCGCACGACGTGTCCGAGGAGAGCGCCGCCGAGGACGCGGCCTCGAAGGGAGAGCCGCAGCTGTGAGCCGTGTCGAACAGGCCATCCAGCGCGCGCACGACGCCGGCCGCAGCGCCTTCGTCGGCTACCTGCCCGTCGGCTTCCCCGACCTGGAGACGAGCATCCAGGCGGCGATCGCCCTCGCCGAGAACGGCGTGGACATCATCGAGCTCGGGCCGCCCTACAGCGATCCCGTCATGGACGGCGCCATCATCCAGGAGGCGACGACCAAGGCCCTCGCTGCGGGGTTCCGGATGAAGGACCTCTTCACGGCGATCCGTGCGATCACCGCCGCCACCGACGTCCCCGTCCTCGTGATGACCTACTGGAATCCCGTGCTGCAGTACGGGGTGGACCGGTATGCCGAGGACCTGCTCGCCGCAGGCGGCGCGGGTCTGATCACCCCGGACATCACCCCGGAGGCCGCAGGCGAGTGGATCGCGGCCAGCGAGCGGCTCGGTCTCGACCGGGTCTTCCTCGCGGCTCCGACCTCGTCGGACGAGCGCCTCGACCTCGTCGTGCGGTCCTCGACGGGCTTCGTCTACACCGTGTCGACCATGGGCATCACGGGGGAGCGGGCCGAGCTCGACCGTGCGGCACGTACCCTCGTGTCGCGGCTCCGCGACCACGGTGCCCGCCGCGCCTGCGTGGGCATCGGCATCTCGACGCCGGAGCAGATCGCGGGCGTGTCCGAGTACGCCGATGGCGCCATCGTGGGCACCGCTCTCGTCCGCGCCCTCCGCGACGGCGGCGTGCCGGCCCTCGCCGACGTCACCCGAACCCTGGCCGCCGGCACCGCGTCGGCGCGCTTCGCCTCAGAGAAGTAGGATCGCACTCATGTCCTCCGCGCTCCACAGCACCGCCGCCGGCGTGCTCGCCAGCATCCCGAGCCCGTCCGTCTCGTACATCGATCTCGGCCCGCTCCGGATCCACTTCTACGCGCTGTGCATCATCGCCGGCATCATCGTCGCCGTGCTGATGACGAACCACCGTCTCACCAAGCGCGGCGCAGAGCCGTGGGTGGTCATCGACATCTCCATCCTCGCGGTGCCGCTCGCGATCATCGGCGCGCGCATCTTCCACGTGCTCACCCACCCGAACTTCTACTTCGGCGAGGGCAAGAACACCTGGAACCCGTTCGAACCGGGCTCGGTGTGGGCGATCTGGGAGGGCGGCATCGCCATCTTCGGCGCGCTCATCGGCGGTGCCGTCGGCGCCTACCTGGGATGCCGGTGGACGGGCATCCGCTTCTGGACGTTCGCGGACGCGCTGGCTCCCGGACTGCTCCTCGCGCAGGCGATGGGCCGGTTCGGCAACTGGTTCAACAACGAGCTCTACGGCCTGCCGACCGACCTGCCGTGGGGACTGGAGATCCCGTCCGACAACTCGGCCTTCCCTCCCGGTCTCCCCGAGGGCACCCTCTTCCACCCGACCTTCCTGTACGAGGTCATCTGGAACGGCCTCGGCGTCCTCGTGCTGCTGTGGCTCGGCCGGAAGCTGTTCTTCCAGTGGGGGCGCCTCTTCGCGATCTACCTCATCTGGTACAGCGCCGGACGCATCGTGTGGGAGTCGATCCGCATCGACCCGAGCGAGATCATCCTCGGACTGCGCAGCAACGTCTGGGCCGCCATCATCGGCGTCGTCCTCGGCCTCGTCATCCTCGTGGTGCAGACGCGCCGTCACCCGGGTCTCGAGCCCTCGCCGTACCAGCCGGGCCGCGGACGGAAGGACGTGGACGCTGATGTACAATCGCAGGACAATCCCTCTGATTTCGTGGACGTGAGCGAGCCTCCGGCCGAAGAAGTCGCCGCCGGAGCCACTGCCACAAGCGCTGCTCCCTCGAGCGGGGACGGCTCCCGATAGCGCCGACTCGCGGCGGGAGAACCATTGCACTGAACGAGCGGGCCGACGACGTCCCCGGGTTTCACTGAAGATCTGAGGACGGTAACTGGTGTACTTCCAGCCCCCTTACGGCGCCTCCGGCGCATACCCCCCGAAGCAGGGCATGTACAACCCGGCGTTCGAGAAGGACGCCTGCGGCCTGGCCATGGTCGCAACGCTGCGCGGCGAAGCCGGGCACGACATCATCGCGCTGGCCCTCGAGGCCCTGCGCAACCTGGAGCACCGCGGGGCCATCGGGTCCGACGCGGGCACCGGGGACGGAGCCGGCATCCTCACCCAGATGCCGGACGAGTTCCTCCGCGCGGTCACCGGCTTCGAACTGCCGCCCGTGGGGGAGTACGCGGCCGGGCTGGCCTTCCTGCCTCGCGATTCGAGCGAGCGCCGCCAGCAGAAGGCCGGGATCGAGAAGATCGCCCGCGCGGAGGGGCTCCGCGTCCTCGGCTGGCGCGAGGTCCCCACGGCCAACGAGAACCTCGGCAAGCTCGCCGACGAGGCCCGTCCGGCCTTCGAGCAGCTCTTCGTGAGCGCCGGGGGCGCCACACTGGCCGATGCGCCGCTGACCGGCATCGCGCTCGATCGCGTCGCGTATCGTCTGCGCAAGCGCGCGGGCCACGAGCTCGGCGCCTATTTCGTCTCCCTGTCCAGCCGCACGCTCGGCTACAAGGGCATGGTCACCACGCTCCAGCTCGAGCCGTTCTACCCGGATCTGCAGGACGAGCGCTTCGCCTCCGAGCTCGCCGTCGTGCATTCGCGGTACTCGACGAACACGTTCCCGTCGTGGCCGCTCGCGCAGCCGCTGCGGATGCTGGCCCACAACGGCGAGATCAACACCGTCGGCGGCAACCGCAACTGGATGCGCGCCCGCCAGTCGCAGCTCGAGTCCGAGCTCCTCGGCGACATCTCGCCCCTGCTGCCCATCTGCACCGACGGCGCCAGCGACTCCGCCTCGTTCGACGAGGTGCTGGAGCTGCTCACCCTCACCGGCCGCAGCCTGCCGCACGCGATCATGATGATGGTGCCGGAGGCCTACGAGAAGCAGGCCGACATCTCGCCGGAGCTGCGCGCGTTCTACGAGTACCACTCCAACCAGATGGAGCCGTGGGACGGCCCGGCCGCCCTCATCTTCACCGACGGCACGCTCGTCGGCGCGACCCTCGACCGCAACGGCCTGCGCCCCGGACGCTGGACGGAGACCACCGACGGCCTCGTCGTCATCGGTTCCGAGACGGGCGTCCTGCACTTCGAGCCGGAGCGCATCAAGCGCCGCGGCCGGCTGCAGCCCGGCAAGATGTTCCTCGTCGACACCGCCCAGCGTCGCATCGTCGAAGACGAGGAGATCAAGCACGACCTCGCGACGATGCACCCGTGGCAGGAGTGGCTCGACGCGGGCTCCGTCCGCCTGGCCGACCTTCCCGAGCGCGAGCACATCGTGCACCCGCCGGCGTCGATCACCCGGCGGCAGCGCACCTTCGGCTACACCGAGGAGGAGGTCCGCATCCTCCTCACCCCGATGGGCCAGACGGGTGTGGAGCCTCTGGGCGCCATGGGATCGGACACCCCGATCGCCGTGCTCAGCAAGCGCCCTCGGCTGCTCTTCGACTACTTCACGCAGCAGTTCGCGCAGGTGACCAACCCGCCGCTCGACTCGATCCGCGAAGAGGTCGTCACGAGCCTCAAGCTCGGTCTGGGCCCTGAGGTCAACCTCCTGACCTGGGGTCCCGAGCACACCCGCACGGTGTCGCTGGACTTCCCGGTCATCGACAACGACGAGCTCGCGAAGATCCGGCACATCGACAAGGCGCTGCCCGGGCGGTCGAGCGCCACGATCCGCGGCCTCTACCACTTCGACGCGGGACCCCACACCCTCGCGGAGCGTCTCACCGAGATGTGCGCCGAAGTCGATCAGGCCATCGAGGACGGTGCGGAGTTCATCATCCTGTCCGACCGCGACTCGAACAAGGACCTCGTCCCGATCCCGTCGCTGCTCATGGTGTCGGCGATCCACCACCACCTCATCCGGCGCGAGAACCGGATGAAGGTCGGTCTGATCGTCGAGGCCGGCGACGTGCGCGAGGTGCACCACGTCGCGACCCTCATCGGCTACGGCGCCTCGGCGATCAACCCCTACCTGGCCATGGAGACGGTCGAGCACCTCGTGCGGACCGGCTACATCACGGGCATCTCCCCGGAGAAGGCGGTAAAGAACCTCATCTACGCGCTCGGCAAGGGCGTGCTGAAGATCATGTCGAAGATGGGCATCTCCACGGTGTCGTCCTACGCGGGCGCGCAGGTGTTCGAGGCCGTGGGCCTGAGCCCGGAGTTCATCGACGCCTATTTCACCCGCACCGAGTCGAAGCTGGGTGGCATCGGGATCGAGGAGATCTTCGCCGAGAACCAGGCCCGTCACGACTACGCCTACCCGGAGGACGCCGCAGCCCGCGCTCACGAGCGCCTGTGGACCGGCGGCGAGTACCAGTGGCGTCGCGACGGCTCTCCGCACCTCTTCAATCCGGAGACGGTGTTCAAGCTGCAGCACTCCACGCGGACCCGCCGCTACGACATCTTCCGCGAGTACACGAAGCTCGTCGACGACCAGGCGGCGGAGCTGAAGACGCTGCGCGGCCTGTTCTCGCTGCGGACCGGCACGCGCAAGCCGGTGCCGCTGGACGAGGTCGAGCCCGTCTCGGCGATCGTCAAGCGCTTCTCCACGGGGGCGATGAGCTACGGCTCCATCTCCAAGGAGGCGCACGAGACCCTCGCGATCGCGATGAACCGGATCGGCGGCAAGTCGAACACGGGGGAGGGCGGGGAGGACCCCGACCGCCTCGTCGACCCCGAGCGGCGCAGCGCCATCAAGCAGGTGGCCTCCGGCCGGTTCGGCGTCACCAGCCTCTACCTCACCGAGGCGGACGACATCCAGATCAAGCTCGCCCAGGGCGCGAAGCCCGGTGAGGGCGGTCAGCTCCCGCCGACCAAGGTGTACCCCTGGGTCGCGCGCACCCGCCACGCCACCGCGGGGGTCGGCCTCATCTCGCCGCCGCCGCACCACGACATCTACTCGATCG
Organism: Microbacterium sp. K36; assembly: GCF_004794355.1. Taxonomy (NCBI): domain Bacteria; kingdom Bacillati; phylum Actinomycetota; class Actinomycetes; order Micrococcales; family Microbacteriaceae; genus Microbacterium; species Microbacterium sp. K36. Next base: position 39,974 of record NZ_SSDN01000099.1, read on the forward strand.
AAGACCTCAAGCAGCTCATCTTCGACCTGAAGCGGGCGAACCCCGAGGCGCGCATCCACACGAAGCTCGTCAGCCAGTCCGGCATCGGCGCGGTCTCGGCCGGCGTCGCCAAGGCGCTCAGCGACGTGATCCTCGTGTCCGGTCACGACGGCGGTACGGGCGCCAGCCCGCTGAACTCGCTGAAGCACGCCGGGACGCCGTGGGAGCTCGGGCTCGCCGAGACGCAGCAGACGCTCATGCTCAACGGCATGCGCGACCGCGTCGTCGTGCAGGTCGACGGTCAGCTCAAGACCGGGCGCGACGTCATCATCGGCGCCCTGCTCGGTGCCGAGGAGTTCGGTTTCGCCACCGCGCCCCTCGTGGTCAGCGGCTGCATCATGATGCGCGTCTGCCACCTCGACACCTGCCCGGTGGGCGTCGCCACGCAGAACCCGGTCCTGCGCGACCGCTTCACCGGCAAGCCCGAGTTCGTCGTGAACTTCATGGAGTTCATCGCGGAGGAGGTGCGCGAGCTGCTCGCCGAGCTCGGCTACCGCTCGATCGACGAGATCGTCGGCCGCACCGAGCTGCTGGAGACCAACGAGGCGATCGCGCACTGGAAGGCCGAAGGGCTCGACCTCAGCCCGGTGCTGGAGGGCCCGGCGTTCCCGGCCGGCGAGCCGCGTCGCAGCGGCCGCGCCCAGGACCACGAGCTCGACAAGCACTTCGACGTGCAGCTCATCGACATCGCGAAGGCGGCGCTGCTGAACGGGGAGCCCGTCATGGCGGAGCTCCCGATCGCCAACACGGAGCGCGCGGTCGGTACGATGCTCGGCCATCAGGTGACGTCGCGCCACGGCGCCACCGGTCTGCCGAAGGAGACGATCGACGTCACGCTCACCGGCACCGCGGGCCAATCGCTCGGCGCGTTCCTGCCGCCGGGCATCATCCTCCGGCTGGAGGGCGACGCGAACGACTACGTCGGCAAGGGTCTCTCGGGCGGCGACATCACGATCCGGCCGCCGCGCGGCTCCGCGATCGCCCCGCACGAGAACGTCATCGCGGGCAACGTGATCGGGTACGGCGCCACATCCGGCACCATGTTCATCTCCGGTGTGGTGGGCGAGCGCTTCCTCGTCCGGAACTCCGGTGCGACCGCGGTGGTCGAGGGCGTGGGCGACCACGCGCTCGAGTACATGACCGGCGGCCTCGCGGTGATCCTCGGTTCGACCGGGCGCAACTTCGGTGCTGGAATGTCCGGGGGAGTGGCGTACGTGCACGCCCTGGACACCGGCAAGGTCAACGCGCAGTCGCTCGGCAGCGGCGAGCTGCGGCTGGAGCCGCTGGACCGCGCCGATCTCGAAGTGCTGCGCGGGCTGCTCGTGGAGCACGTGGAGCGCACGGCATCGCCGCGCGCCGCCGCTCTGCTGGAGGACTTCGACGCGAGCGCTGCGGAGTTCGTGAAGGTGCTCCCGCGTGACTTCGCCGCCGTGCGCAGCATGCGCGAGGAGGCACTGGCCGAGGGGATCGACCCCGACGGCGACATCGTCTGGAACCGCATCCTGGAGGTGACCGGTGGCTGACCCCAAAGGCTTTCTGAAGGTGACCGAGCGGGAACTTCCCGCTCGCCGTCCGGTGCCCGTGCGCATCATGGACTGGAAAGAGGTGTACGAGCCCGGCGACAAGGCCGTGCTCCGCCGCCAGGCCGGCCGGTGCATGGACTGCGGCGTGCCGTTCTGCCACTCCGGGTGCCCGCTGGGCAACCTCATCCCCGAGTGGAACGATCTCACCTGGCGCGGGGAGGGGCGCGCGGCGATCGAGCGTCTGCACGCGACGAACAACTTCCCGGAGTTCACGGGACGCCTCTGCCCGGCGCCGTGCGAGAGCTCGTGCGTCCTCGGCATCAACCAGCCGGCCGTGACGATCAAGCAGATCGAGGTCTCGATCATCGACGAGGCCTTCGCCAAGGGCTGGGTCGAGCCGGAGCCGCCGGAGCGCCTCACGGGCAAGACCGTGGCCGTCGTGGGCTCGGGCCCCGCCGGTCTCGCGGCCGCCCAGCAGCTCACGCGCGCGGGGCACACCGTCGCCGTCTTCGAGCGCGACGACCGCATCGGCGGCCTGCTGCGCTACGGCATCCCGGACTTCAAGATGGAGAAGAGCCAGCTCGAAGCGCGCCTGCGCCAGATGCAGGAGGAGGGCACGCGGTTCCGTGCCGGCGTCGAGATCGGCAAGGACATCTCGTGGGCCGACCTGCGCGCCCGGTACGACGCGGTCGTGATCGCCACCGGCGCCACGGTCCCGCGCGACCTGCCGATCCCTGGTCGCGACCTCGACGGCGTGCACTTTGCGATGGAGTACCTCGTCGAGTCGAACCACGCGGTCGCCGGCGACACCGTCCCGGACCAGATCACCGCCGAGGGCAAGCACGTCATCGTCATCGGCGGTGGCGACACGGGCGCCGACTGCATCGGCACCGCGCACCGCCAGGGAGCGCTCAGCGTCACCAACCTCGCCATCGGCAAGCAGCCGAGCGAGACGCGCCCGGATCACCAGCCGTGGCCGATGATGCCGACGATCTTCGAGGTGGCCTCGGCGCACGAGGAGGGCGGGGAGCGGGTCTTCCTCGCCTCGACCGTGGAGTTCCTGTCGAACGAGGTCGGCGAGGTCCGCGCGCTGCGCGTGGCCGAGACCGAGTACATCGACGGTCGCCGCGTGCCCAAGAGCGGCACGGAGCGGGAGATCCCGGCCGACCTGGTGCTCATCGCGATGGGCTTCACCGGACCGGAGCAGGACGGCTACACCGAGGACACCCGGCCGGAGGTGACCGAGCGCGGCGCCTTCCGTCGTGCCGCGAGCTACGAGTCGTCGATCCCCGGCGTGTTCGTCGCCGGCGACGCGGGACGCGGGCAGTCGCTCATCGTCTGGGCGATCGCGGAGGGCCGGGCGGCGGCGGCGAACGTCGACCGCTTCCTCATGGGCACCACCGTGCTGCCGGAGCCCGTGCGCCCGAGCGATGTCGCGATCGGCCTCCAGCCCGCGTAGGCTGAGGCCGGCAGTGTCGCCTGTTTGTAATCCCCCACTTCTACCCTGGAGACATGTTGAGACGCGCGAAAATCGTCGCCACCCTGGGCCCCGCCACTTCCACGTATGAGACGGTGCGCGCACTGATCGATGCGGGTGTGGACGTCGCCCGACTGAACCTCAGCCACGGTGACTACTCCGTGCACGAGAACAACTACGCGAACGTGCGCCGCGCGGCGGAGGACTCCGGTCGTGCCGTCGCCATCCTCGTCGACCTCCAGGGGCCGAAGATCCGTCTCGGCCGGTTCGAGGACGGACCGTACGAGCTCGCCAAGGGCGACATCTTCAAGATCACCACCGAGGACATCATCGGCAACAAGGAGATCTGCGGCACCACGTTCAAGGGCCTTCCCCAGGACGTCAAGCCCGGGGACTTCCTGCTGATCGACGACGGCAAGGTCCGTGTCGAGGTCGTCGAGACCGACGGCGTCACCGTCACCACGCGCGTCGTCGTCGCCGGTGCCGTCTCGAACAACAAGGGCATCAACCTGCCCGGCGTCGCCGTGAACGTCCCTGCGCTCAGCGAGAAGGACGAGGATGACCTCCGCTGGGGGCTCCGGACGGGCGCCGACCTCATCGCGCTCTCGTTCGTGCGCAACGCCTCGGACGTGACCCGCGTGCACGAGATCATGGCGGAGGAGGGCGTCCGCGTCCCGGTCATCGCCAAGATCGAGAAGCCGCAGGCCGTGGACGCGCTCGAGGAGATCGTCGACGCGTTCGACGGCATCATGGTCGCCCGTGGCGACCTCGGCGTGGAGCTGCCCCTCGAAGCCGTCCCGATCGTGCAGAAGCGCGCCGTCGAGCTGGCCCGTCGCAACGCGAAGCCCGTGATCGTGGCGACGCAGATGCTCGAGTCGATGATCAACAGCCCGGTGCCGACCCGCGCCGAGACCTCCGACGTCGCCAACGCCGTCCTCGACGGCGCCGACGCGGTCATGCTCTCCGGCGAGACCAGCGTGGGCGACTACCCGGTCGTCGTCGTCGAGACGATGGCCCGGATCATCGAGTCGACGGAGGAGCACGGCCTGGAGCGCATCCTGCCGCTCACCACGAAGCCGCGCACGCAGGGCGGTGCCATCACGCTCGCAGCCCTCGAGGTCGCGGAGTTCGTCGACGCCAAGTTCCTCTGCGTCTTCACGCAGTCGGGCGACTCGGCGCGCCGCCTGTCCCGTCTGCGCTCCCGCATCCCGATGCTGGCCTTCACGCCGGAGCCCGGCATCCGGCGCCGTATGGCGCTCACCTGGGGCCTGCGCTCCACGCTCGTCGACATGGTGCAGCACACCGACCTCATGTACCACCAGGTGGACGAGTACCTCCTCGAGAACGGCCTCGCCGTCGAGGGAGACAAGGTCGTCGTCATCTCCGGTTCCCCTCCCGGGATCATCGGATCGACGAACGACCTGCGCGTGCACAAGGTCGGCGATGCGCTCCGCGGCGCCGCGCCGATCTACAAGGCCGGCGTCTGACGCAGAGCTTTCCGAGAGGGGCGGGGCTTCGGCCTCGCCCCTCTCTGTCATCTCCAGACCGGGGCGTCAAGCCTCTCGGCCGTGACGGCGGCCTCGGTTAGCGTGCTGCCATGGTCCTCCGTCGTCTCCTCAACACCTCCGGGCTGACGTTCCGCATCCTGGAGAGTCCGCGGCCCGCCGGCAGCACCGCTCCGACCGTGGTCCTCGTGCACGGGATCGGGATGTCGCACCGGTATCTGTCGCGGCTGCACGCCGTGCTCGCCGACACGACCCGGGTGGTCTCCGTCGACCTCCCGGGCTTCGGCGGCCTGCCGAAGCCGCGTTTCGACGTCTCCATACCGCAGATGGCGGCCGGCCTCGCTCAGGTGGTCGGGAGCCTCGACGACGACAGGGTCGTGCTCGTCGGGCACTCGATGGGTGTGCAGTGGGCCGTGGAGACGGCGCTGCGGCATCCCGAGTATGTCCGTACGGTCGTCGCGATCGGTCCCGTGGCCGATGACGCCCACCGGACCCTCCGCGCCCAGGCCCGGGCGCTGGCCCTCGATACGTTCGGTGAGACCCCTGCGATCAACGCCGTCGTCTTCACCGACTATCTGCGCTGCGGCGTGCGGTGGTATCTCCGCCAGGTCCGGCACATGCTCGCGTATCCCCTGGAGGAGAGGGTCGCGGCTCTCACCATGCCGGTGCTCGTCGTCCGGGGGACCGACGATCCGATCGCCGGACGAGCGTGGTGCCGGCGCCTGCGCGACGCGGCGGCCGTCTCGCGACTGGTGGAGATCCCCGGTCATCATCATGTCGCGCAGCAGTCCGCACCGCGGGCGGCGGCGTCCGCGATCCTGACCCACACGGCGGGAGCATGGCCGACGGCGGTGTCGGCCGCGCCGCCCAGGGAGGGGAGGGCACGATCAACGTCCTGAGGATTCTCGGCTGGTGGGCTGCGGACTACGCTTACGCGGGTTTCTGGCAGGTCCGCTCGTTCTTCGGCCGCGACCAGGCGGACGACTTCGCCACCGGAGACCGCGCCCCGATCGTGGTGCTCGCCGGTGTCTACGAGACCTGGCGCTTTCTGGAGCCGCTCATCGTCGCGCTGCACGAGCGGGGACACCCGGTCCACGTCGTGGATGCCCTGCGCCGCAACCAGTTCCCGGTGCACGATGAGGCCGATCAGGTGGCCGATTACCTGCGCACGCACGACCTCTCCGGCGTGTTCCTCGTCGCGCACAGCAAGGGCGGCCTCGCGGGGAAGCTGGTGATGACCGGCTCGGAGGGAGCGCGGATCCGCGGGATGCTCGCCATCGCGACGCCGTTCGGAGGCTCCCGCTACGCGCGGCTGCTCCCCGGAAGGGTACTGCGGGCCTTCTCGCCGGACGACCCCTCGATCGTCGCGATGGGGCGGGATGTCGACGTGAACGCCCGCATCGTCTCGGTCTACGCCGCGTTCGATCCACACATCCCCGAGGGGAGCGAGCTGCCCGGTGCCAAGAACGTCGTGCTGGAGACGGGCGGACACTTCCGCATCCTGGCTCACCCCCGTGTGATGGCCGAACTCGCGACCCTCGCCGAGTGACGGGGCGAGGGGCTCGCGATGCTGGTGCCGGCGGTGGGACTCGAACCCACACGCCCTTTCGGACAAAGCATTTTGAGTGCTCCGCGTCTGCCATTCCGCCACGCCGGCCCGTGTCTCGCGACTTCGACTGTAGCGCAGACGAGGGAGGGTTCCCCGCGTGCCCGCTGTCTTCAGCCGGTGGCGGGGACCTCTCCGTTAGGATGGAGGGGTGACCGAGCAAGAACAGGCTGAGCAGCCCACGGCATCCGCACCCCGACGCGTCGTCGTCGCCGAAGACGAATCGCTGATCCGTCTCGACATCGTCGAGATCCTCCGCGACAACGGCTTCGATGTCGTCGGCGAGGCCGGCGACGGCGAGACGGCGGTGGCCCTCGCCACCGAGCTGCGTCCCGACCTCGTCATCATGGACGTGAAGATGCCCCAGCTCGACGGCATCAGCGCTGCCGAGAAGCTCCACAAGGGCAACATCGCCCCTGTCGTGCTGCTGACCGCGTTCAGCCAGAAGGAGCTCGTGGAGCGGGCGAGCGAGGCCGGAGCCCTGGCCTACGTCGTGAAGCCCTTCACCCCGAACGATCTCCTCCCCGCGATCGAGATCGCCCTGGCCCGCCACGAGCAGATCATCACCCTCGAGGCCGAGGTCGCCGACATGGTCGAGCGGTTCGAGACCCGCAAGCTCGTCGATCGGGCCAAGGGCCTGCTCAACGAGAAGATGGGCCTGAGCGAGCCCGAGGCGTTCCGCTGGATCCAGAAGGCGTCGATGGACCGTCGCCTGACGATGCAGGACGTCGCCAAGGCGATCATCGAACAGCTCGCTCCCAAGAAGTAGGGCGTCCGGTGCTCCGGCTCGACGCAGAACACGTTCTGCGGCCGATCCGCGCCGGCGACGGGGCCGCGCTCGCGCGCGCGTACCGGGCCAACAGGGAGCATCTCGCCCCCTGGGAGCCCGTGCGCTCCGAGGCGTTCTTCACCGAGGAGTGGCAGGAGCAGAACGCTCAGCAGTGCGTCGCCGAAGCCGCGCTCGGCCGGAGCTCCCGGTTCGTGATCCTCTCGGACGACGGCGAGATCCGCGGCCGGATTAATCTGAACACCATCGTGCGCGGCGCGTTCTGGAGCGCCGATCTCGGGTACTGGATCGATTCCACCCGGCTGCGGCGCGGTCTCGCGGGGCGGGCGGTGGCCCTCATCGCGGAGCACGCGCGGGACGAGCTGCGGCTGCACCGGCTGCAGGCGTCGACGCTGCTGCACAACGTGGCCTCCCAGCGCGTCCTCACCGGCAACGGCTTCGAGCGCATCGGCATCGCCCCGAAGTACCTGCGGATCGCGGGGGAGTGGCAGGACCACGTCCTCTTCCAGCTGCTGCTGGAAGAGCCGCTCAGCGCGCGGCGGGAGCGTCCTTGATCATGTTGGTGATGCGGATGGTCGAGCAGCGCCGGCCCTGATCGTCGGTCACGACGATCTCGTGCACCGTGATGCTCCGGCCCAGGTAAACGGGTGTGCAGACCCCGGTGACCACGCCCGAGGTGGCGGACCGGGTGTGCGTGGCGTTGATGTCGACGCCGACCGCCAGACGGCCCGCTCCCGCATGCAGATTGGCCGCCATCGAGCCGAGCGATTCACCGAGGACGACGTAGGCGCCGCCGTGCATGAGACCGACCGGCTGGGTGTTGCCCTCCACCGGCATCGTCGCCACGCACCGATCGACGCCGAACTCGACGAACTCCATGCCCATCTTCTCGGCCAGGGCTCCCATGCCGCGGGCGGCCGCCCACTCGAGTCCTTCGCTGGTGGCGACCTCGCTCATGCATCCTCCTCTGCGGGTGTCCGTGCTCCTCGTTAGGCTGACAGGGTGACGGACTCCGCAAAGCCTACCCTCATGGTCGTCGACGGCCACTCGCTCGCCTACCGGGCCTTCTTCGCCCTCCCGGTCGACAACTTCACCACTAAGGACAACCAGCACACGAACGCCATCTACGGGTTCCTGTCCATGCTGGTCAACCTCATCAAGGCCGAGCAGCCCACGCACCTCGCGATCGCGTTCGACACCTCCCGCCACTCGTTCCGCACCGACGAGTACCCCGAGTACAAGGCCACCCGATCCGAGACGCCGCAGGAGTTCAAGGGCCAGATCCCGCTGCTGCAGGACTGCCTCGCCGCCATGTCGATCCCGGTGCTGACGCAGGAGGGCATCGAGGCCGACGACATCCTGGCCACCCTCTCCACCCAGGGGGCGGCCCAGGGCTACGACGTGCTCGTGGTCTCCGGAGACCGCGACACCATCCAGCTCGTCACCGACGACGTCACGCTGCTGTACCCGTCCGTGCAGGGTGTCTCGCAGCTCAAGCGCTACGACCCGACGACGGTGCAGGAGCGCTACGGCGTCCGCCCCGAGCAGTACCCCGACATCGCCGCCCTCGTCGGCGAGACCAGCGACAACCTCCCCGGGGTGCCGAAGGTGGGGGAGAAGACGGCCGTCAAGTGGCTCACGCAGTTCGGCTCCCTCGACGAGCTGCTCGAGCGCGCCGGCGAGATCAAGGGTGTCGTCGGCGGCAACCTCCGCGACCACATCGAAGACGTCCGCCGCAACCGCAAGCTCAACCGCCTGCTCACCGACGTGGAGCTGCCGGTCGCTCCGGCCGACCTCGCGGTCGCACCGATCGACGCCGAGGCCGTCCGCGACATCTTCGCCCGGCTCGAGTTCCGCACGCTGCTGCCGCGGGTCTTCGAAGCCGTCGGTGCGGGCGAGGTGGCCGACGACCCGGCCTCCGTCGTCGAGATGCCCGCGCCGGCACAGGTGTCCGCCGCTGATCTGGCCACCTGGGCTACGGCTCAGGACGGGGACATCGCTCTCCGGGTCGTGGTGCAGTCCGGGGCACCTGTGCGCGTCGGCGTGGCCACCGGGAGCGAGCTGCGCGAGCTCGACTGGTCGGAGGAGGCGGCCGCGGCGCTGCGTACGTGGCTGGAGTCCGACGCGCCCAAGGTGCTGCATGACGCCAAGCCGCAGGTGAAGGCGTTGCTCCGTCACGGCATCGGTCTGGGCGGGCTCGCCTACGACACGAGTCTCGCGGGCTGGCTGCTGCGCCCCAGCTTCCCGGACAAGACGCTGTCCGACCTCGTCCAGCGCTACCTGGGGGAGAAGCTCCCCGAGGCCGATCCGTCGCAGCTCGTGCCGGAGACCGAGGGCGCCACGCCGTCGCAGGAGGCGTGGTTCATCCTCCGCGTGGCCGAGGCGCTGCGGAACGATCTGCCGGAGCCGGTGGATGCGGTGCTCCGCGACATCGAGCTGCCGACGCTCCGCACGCTCGCCGACATGGAGCTCGCGGGCGTCGCCGTGTCGCACGAGGTGCTGTCGACGTTCTCGGCGGAGCTCGCGACGCGGGCGGATGCCCTGGCCCAGGAGGCGTTCTCGGTCGTCGGTCGCGAGTTCAACCTCGGGTCCCCGAAGCAGCTCCAGGAGGTGCTGTTCGAAGACCTGCAGCTCCCGAAGACGCGCAAGACGAAGACCGGGTACTCGACCGATGCCGCGGTGCTCGCCGACCTCCAGGAGTCGCACCCGCACCCGTTCCTGAGCCTGCTGCTGCAGCACCGCGAGGCGACGAAGTTGCGGCAGATCATCGAGTCTCTCGACACCGCGATCCGAGAGGACCACCGGGTCCACACGACGTACGTGCAGACGGGCAGCCAGACCGGGCGCCTGTCCAGCACCGACCCGAACCTGCAGAACATCCCCGTCCGCACCGAGGAGTCGCGGCGCATCCGCAGCGCCTTCGAGGTCGGCGAGGGGTACGAGACCCTGCTCACTGCCGACTACTCGCAGATCGAGATGCGCATCATGGCGCACCTCTCGGGCGACGAGGGGCTGATCGAGGCCTTCAACAGCGGCGAAGACCTGCACCGCTTCGTCGGCGCCCGCGTGTTCGGCGTCGATCCCTCCGAGGTCACGCCGGCGATGCGCACCAAGGTCAAGGCGATGTCGTACGGCCTCGTCTACGGCCTCTCCGCGTTCGGGCTGTCCAAGCAGCTGCGCATCGAGCAGTCCGAGGCCAAGCAGCTCATGGTCGAATACTTCGCACGGTTCGGCGCGGTCCGCGACTACCTGCGGGCCTCGGTGATGAAGGCCAAGGAGGTCGGCTACACCGAGACGATCTTCGGGCGTCGGCGGCCGTTCCCCGATCTCGCGAGCCCCAACCGCGTGCTGCGGGAGAACGCCGAGCGGGCGGCGCTCAACGCCCCGATCCAGGGCAGCGCGGCCGACATCATGAAGATCGCGCTGTTCCACATCCACGACGACCTCCACGCCGCGAAGCTGGAGTCGCGGGTGCTGCTGCAGATCCACGACGAACTCGTCGTCGAGGTCGCGGCCGGGGAGTGGGATGCGGTGGAGCAGATCGTCCGCACGCGGATGGGTGACGCCGCGCAGCTCTCCGTGCCGCTCGACGTGCAGGTGGGCCGCGGTCGGGACTGGAACGAAGCCGCGCATTGACCCCGGTGGCCGGAGGGGCGGGGATTAGGCTGGAAGGTATGACTTCAGCACCCCGCACCCCCTCCGCCATCGACAGGGTCGCCGATGAATGGGTCGACACGATCGCCGTCCTGGCGCCGACTCTCGGCACCTACATCGGCCGCTCCGAGGTCAACGACCGGTTCGGCGATCTGAGCCCGGAAGGTCATGAGGAGATCGCCGCGGCGACGCGGGCCACGCTCGACAAGCTCTCGGCGCTGGAGCCCGTCGACGCGATCGACGAGGTCACCAAGACCGACCTCAGCGCCGAGCTCCGCCTCGACCTCGAACTGCACGACGCGAAGTGGCACCTGCGCGATCTGAACGTCATCGCCTCCGCCGCTCAGGACGTCCGCTCCGCCTTCGACCTGATGCCCACCGCGACGGTCGAGGACTGGGAGGTCGTGTCCACCCGGCTCTCCGCCGTGCCGGCGGCGCTGCGCGGGTACATCGAGACGCTCCGTCTGGGCATCGCCGAGGGGGTCACTCCCGCCCGCCGTCAGGTCGCGGAGGTCGCGACCCAGATCGACCGCTACATCGCCGACGACGGGTTCTTCGCTGCCTTCGTCGCGCACGCCGACCCGCAGGAGGGCCAGCTTCCCGCCTCGCTCGCCCGCACGCTGGCAGACAACTCTGCGGCTGCCCGAGTCGCCTACGGCGAGCTGCGGCGCTTCCTTGCCGAGGAGCTCGCACCCGAGGCGGGCGAGACGGACGCCGTGGGGCGCGAACTGTACGCCCTCAACTCCCGCCGATTCCTCGGCGCCACCATCGACCTCGACGAGACCTACGAGTGGGGTCGCGAAGAGCTCGCCCGCATGGTCGCCGAGCAGACGGCGATCGCGAACGAGATCCTCCCCGGCGCCTCCGTCGAAGAGGCCGTCGCGCATCTGGAGTCGGACCCCGCCCGCAAGCTCGTCGGCACCGAGGCGCTCCAGCGGTGGATGCAGGAGACCAGCGATCGTGCGGTCGCCGAGCTCGGCGCCTCGCACTTCGACATCCCGGAGGCCATCCGCACCCTGGAGTGCATGATCGCGCCGACGCAGGAGGGCGGGATCTACTACACCGGTCCCACCGACGACTTCTCCCGCCCCGGTCGCATGTGGTGGTCGGTCCCCGAGGGCGTCACCGAGTTCGACACGTGGCGCGAGCTCACCACCGTGTACCACGAGGGTGTGCCGGGACATCACCTGCAGATCGCCCAGGCCGTCTACAACCGCGCCGAGCTCAACTCCTGGCGGCGGCTGCTCGCCGGCACGTCGGGGCACGCGGAGGGCTGGGCGCTGTATGCGGAGCGGCTGATGGAGCAGCTCGGTTACCTCGATGACCCGGCGGATCGCCTCGGCATGCTGGACGGGCAGCGGATGCGGGCGGCGCGCGTCGTGCTCGACATCGGCGTGCACCTCGGCAAGCCCCGTCTCGAGGGCGACGGCGTCTGGGATGCCGACTACGCGCTCGACTTCCTCCGCCGCAACGTCAACATGTCGGACCAGTTCGTGCAGTTCGAGGTCAACCGGTACCTCGGCTGGCCGGGTCAGGCGCCGTCGTACAAGGTCGGTCAGCGCATCTGGGAGCAGGTCCGCGACGCCGTCCAGCAGGCGGAGGGCGACGGGTTCAGCTTCAAGGGCTTCCACAAGCACGCCCTCGATCTGGGCGGTGTCGGGCTGGACACGCTGCGGAGCGCGCTGCTGCCTCGGTGACGGGAATGCCCGCTCGAGTCCGCGCGTTCCATTCATCTGAATAGGAAGGTGTGACATGGACATCGAATTCGGGCTGGACACGTTCGGCGACATCACGCGGGATCAGGACGGCGAGCTGCTCAGCGGTGCGCAGACCATCCGGAACGTCGTCGCGCAGGCGGAGCTGGCCGACACCGTCGGCGTGGACTTCTTCGGCGTGGGGGAGCATCATCGGCGCGAGTTCGCGGTCTCGTCTCCGGAGATGGTGCTCGCGGCGATCGCCGCCCGTACCGAGCGGATCCGGCTGGGCACCGCCGTGACCGTGCTGTCCTCGGACGATCCGGTGCGCGTGTTCGAGCGCTTCTCGACCCTCGACGCCCTGTCCGGAGGGCGGGCGGAGGTCGTGCTCGGGCGCGGTTCGTTCATCGAGTCCTTCCCGCTGTTCGGCTACGACCTGCGCGACTACGACCGGCTCTTCGAGGAGAAGCTCGAGCTGTTCGTCGAGCTCCTCAAGGAAGAGCCCGTGACGTGGTCCGGCTCGCTGCGGCCGTCGCTCGACAACGCGGACGTCTTCCCGAAGACCGAGAAGGGTCTGCGCACGTGGGTCGGCGTCGGCGGCAGCCCTGAGTCGGTGGTCCGCGTCGCCCGCCACGGCCTCGGCCTCATGCTGGCGATCATCGGCGGGCCGGCCGGGCGATTCAAGCCGTTCGTCGACCTCTACCACCGCTCGGTTGCCTCCTTCGGCACGACCGCTCACCCGGTGGCCGTGCACTCGCCCGGGCACATCGCGCCCACCGACGCGGAGGCGTGGAACGAGGCCTACCCGGGCTTCGAGGCGATGCACAACACCATCGGTCGGGAGCGCGGCTGGCCGCCGTACAGCCGCGCGCGGTTCCAGAACGACATCGGCCCGGAGGGCTCCCTCTACGCCGGCTCGCCCGAGCGTGTGGCGGCGAAGATTGCCGACACGATCACGACCCTCGGGCTCGGCCGCTTCGACCTCAAGTACGCGACGGGAACCCTCTCGCACGAGTCGATGATGCGCAGCATCGAGCTGTACGGCACCGAGGTGATCCCTCGGGTGCGGAAGCTCCTCGCCGACCGCGACTGAGCCGGCGTCATCTCGCGGCTCGGCGGGACGGGACGGCCCTACGATGAGAATCATGGCCGATACCGCCCTGCCGAGCCGCACCTCGCTCGCCGAGCGCCTCGACGTCCTCCCGTTCACCCGCCGACACCTGCGCCTGCTCACGGGCTCCGGCGTCGGCTGGGCGCTCGACGCGATGGACGTCGGACTCATCTCCTTCATCATCGCGGCGCTCTCACAGCAGTGGGATCTCACGAAGGGGGAGGCCGGCTGGATCGCCTCGCTCGGCTTCGTCGGCATGGCGGTCGGCGCGACCCTCGGCGGTCTTCTCGCTGACCGCTTCGGCCGCCGGCAGGTGTTCGCCCTCACTCTGCTCATCTACGGTGTGGCCACCGGAGCGAGTGCTCTGGTCGGATCAGTGGCGGCCCTGCTCGTGCTGCGTTTCTTCGTCGGCCTCGGTCTCGGCGCGGAGCTGCCGGTCGCCTCGACCTACGTGAGCGAGTTCGCCCCCGCGCGCATCCGCGGGCGGCTGATCGTCATCCTGGAAGCGTTCTGGGCCGTCGGCTGGACGGCATCGGCCCTGATCGGATACTTCGTGATCCCCGCCTCCGAGGCAGGCTGGCGATGGGCCTTCGCGCTCGGCGCCATCCCGGCGGTCTACGCGCTCGTCGTGCGCTGGGGCCTGCCGGAGTCGCCGCGCTGGCTCGCGTCCCGCGGACGCATCGCGGAAGCCGATCGCATCGTGGCGTCGTTCGAGGCCGATGCGGGAGTCGAGTACACGCCGCCCCTCCGGAAGGAACCGGCGTCGCGGGCGATCGCGAAGACGGCACGGGCCCGGCTCACGACCCTCTGGAGCCCGGAGTTCCGCGTGCGGACGGCGTGCCTCTGGCTCGTGTGGCTCGGCGTCAACTTCGCCTACTACGGGGCCTTCATCTGGATCCCCAGCATCCTCGTCGACGCCGGATTCGACCTCGTCCGGTCGTTCGGGTTCACCCTCATCATCACGCTCGCGCAGCTCCCGGGCTATGCCGTGGCGGCCTGGCTCATCGAGGTGTGGGGACGCCGCATCACGCTGTCGGTCTTCCTGCTGGGGGCGACCGCATCGGCCGTCGTCTTCGGCACCGCCACGACCGTGCCGATGATCATCGGCGCCGGCATGGCCCTGTCGTTCTTCACCCTCGGCGCGTGGGGCGCGCTGTACGCGGTGACTCCCGAGATCTACCCGACCTCGCTGCGCGGCACCGGGGCGGGTTGGGCCGCCGGGGTGGGCCGCATCGCCTCCATCGTGGCGCCCCTCGCCGTTCCCGTCCTCCTCGGCGCCGGTGGCGCTCCTCTGCTGTTCATCGTGTTCGCGGCCTGCTTCCTCCTCGCGGCGGCGGCGGCGTGGGGTCTGGTCGACCGGAGCGGAGCGGCGCTGGACGACCGGTGACGTCCGGGACCGGGAATAGGCTGGGCGCGTGGCTGATGTACGTTTCGTCGCGATAGGCGACTCCTTCACCGAAGGCGTGGGCGATGTGCTCCCCGATGGGCGCGAGCGCGGCTGGGCCGACATCGCCGCGCAGGGATGGGCGGATGCCGCGGGGCATGCCATCCAGTACGCGAACCTGGCGATCCGCGGGAAGCTGGCCTGGCCGATCGTCGAGGAGCAGCTCGAACCAGCCCTGGCCCTGCGTCCCACGCACCTGTCGTTCAACGGTGGCGGCAACGACATGCTGCGGCCGCGGACCGACGTGGAGCACATCGCCGATGCGTTCAGCCGGGTCCTGCGACGGTGCGACGAAGAGGGGGTGACGATGATCCTGCTCTCCGGCGCCAACCCCAGCGGGCAGCTCCCGATGGGCTCTCTCGTGCAGCGCCGGGGCGACCTGCTCTCCGAAGCGGTCCTGCGGCGCATCGAGGACCGCCCGGACGTCATCCGCGCCCTCAACTGGCCGGACAAGGAGCTGTCGCAGCCCGCCTACTGGTCGGAGGACCGGCTCCACATGAACGCGGCCGGGCACCATCGCGTCGCGGCCCGCGTGCTGCACGGGCTCGGCTTCGAGCCGCCGTCGGCCTGGTGGGCGCCGTTGGACCGCTGGGCCGCGGGGCCGGCGGGCCTGGCCTACTACCGGGAGTTCGTCGGGCCCTGGGTGCGTCGACGCGTGACGAGGACCTCGTCGGGAGACGGCCGGGCAGCGAAGTATCCGACCTGGGTCGAGCGGACTCCGGCGTGAGCGTCGTCGTGCGCCGCGCATGAGCGACATCGAACTGGTCCGTCTTCCCGCCGGGTCGGTCACGCTGCACGACGCCCGGCGCCGCACGCGCCGCACCGTCGAGCTCGAACCCTTCGCCCTCGGTGTCTTCCCGGTGACCGAAGAGCAGGTCACCGAGGTCCTGGGCACCCCGTCACGGCATCCTCGTCGCCCGGTCGCCGACGTGAGCTGGCTGCGGGCCATCCACTTCTGCAACGCCGCCTCGGAGTGGGAGGGCCTCGATCCCGTGTACCACTTCGAGGGCGAGGACGTGGCCTGGGACACCACGGCGGACGGCTACCGCCTTCCGACCGAGGCCGAGTGGGAGTACGCCTGCCGAGCCGGCTCCACCGGGCCGCACTACGCCCTGCTTGCCGAGGCCGCCTGGACGGCGGCCGACGGCGTGGGAACGCCGCAGGACGTGGGCGGGAAGCTCCCGAACCTGCATGGGCTCTTCGACACGCTCGGGAACGTGTGGGAATGGTGCTGGGATCTGCTCGACCCCGCGCGGTATGACGACTACCGGGTCTTCCGCGGCGGCGGGTTCGCCGACGATGCCTGGAGCGTGCGCGCCTCGGTCCGCCGCGGGGGAGCGCCGCGCATGCACCACGAGGACGTCGGCTTCCGCGTGGCTCGGGGTGCCTTCGACACCGAGGATGAGGCGCAGGGCTGGTCGGCCGCCGCGGATCGGGACCGCGCCTTCGTCGACGGCGGGGTGCCGTCGGGATGGACCCCGCGCCGGCGTTAGCGTGGGCTCGCGGCGGTTTTGGCCGTGGTCTGCGCCGGGTGGGAGACTGAACGGATGACCAGGCCCTTCGCGCTCATCCTCAACCAGGGTCGCGTCGCCGACCGCACGGATGGAGCCCTCCTCGGGGCGCGTCGTGTCGCCGACGCGCTGTCCTCGCTTCTGCGGCGGGACCCCGTCGTGGTCGGCACTCCGGAGCCCGGCCGGCTCGACGACTGGTCGGTCGCGCTGCCCGAGGCTTCGGACACGCTCGCGGGCCTCCGTGCCGCGGTGGAGGAGGCGATCGCGGGGGAGACGACGCCGCTCCTCGTGACGAACACGTGTGCGGCGAGCCTCGGAACGCTGCCGAGCGTTGCCGAGCACCACCCCGACGCGGTGGTGCTGTGGATCGATGCGCACGGCGACTTCAACACGCCGGACACGACCGACTCCGGCTACCTCGGCGGTATGGTCCTCGCCGCCGCCTGCGGGCTGTGGGACAGCGGCCACGGGGCGGGCCTCGACCCGCGGCAGGTCATCGTCGTCGGCGGCCGCGACATCGACCCCGCCGAGGGAGAGCTCCTCGCCGGCGCAGGAGTGACCGTCCTCAGCCCCGCGGAGAGCACGCCGGAGAGGCTGAGCGCTCTCATCGACGGGCGACCGGTATGGATCCACGTCGACTGGGATGTGCTCGAGCCGGGCTACATCCCCGCGGCCTATCGCGTCGGCGACGGTCTGCTGCCGCACCAGGTGGCCGCGCTGTTCGCCGCGATCCCGGCCGCCGACGTCCGCGGCGTGGAGCTCGCCGAGTTCGAGGCGGGCGACGCGGAGGTGCCGGAGCGCGTCAGCGTCGAGTTGATCGTGGAGACCGTGCAGCACCTGCTGCGCTGACGGCGCGGAGTGTCGTCACGGCGCGGCGGGTGCGGCGCCGAGGTGCCAGGCGGTGATCTCGACCTCGGAGCCCGAGACGATGTCGAGCTCGACCGGCCACGAGCCGCGGTCGTACCCGGGGAGCACGGCGGCGTGCAGCGCACGCGCCACGAGGGCGCCGTCCGTCGCGTGGGCGTCCCATCCGATCACCGCGGTCGCCTCGCCCTGGGGCGGTACGGTGACGGGCGCGGAGCCGGGGTCGGTGGCCAGGAAGGACGAACCGGGCCGCACCTCGACGTCGAGCGCATGGCCGTTCTGGTCGGCGAAGGCGATGTCGGGATACCCCTCGACCACGCAGGGCTCCTCACCGACGTTCATCAGCCGGATGCTCTGGGCGCGGTGCCCCGTGGCCCCGTCGGCGGTTCCGAGCAGCAGTGTGGCTCGGTCGGGGGTGCAGGCGCCCGCGGGAAGCTGGGGTGTCGAGGCCCCCGGGGCGCGGTCCGGCACAGGGTCGCCCACTGCCGCCGGATCGACGAAGGCTCCGGACTCGTCGGTGGTGCCCTGCAGCGCGGCGTTCTCCTCGACGATCTGGCGCTGCCACGCGGCATCGGCCAGGCTCCCGATGACGACGAGAGC
This sequence comes from Microbacterium sp. K36, assembly GCF_004794355.1. Classification (NCBI taxonomy): domain Bacteria; kingdom Bacillati; phylum Actinomycetota; class Actinomycetes; order Micrococcales; family Microbacteriaceae; genus Microbacterium; species Microbacterium sp. K36. The sequence goes on from NZ_SSDN01000099.1 coordinate 57,789, forward strand.
GACCATGCTCGCGAGGGCGACACCGAGGAGGCGCGGAGACCATCGCCGCGCAGGTTCCTCGCCGGCTCTGCGCGAGAAGGCCCAGGCGGGGATCCATCCCCAGGCGAGTCCCCAGTAGGCGGTGACCGGCGCGGACTCGACGACCGCAGCCGTGAGACCATGCAGGCCCGAGAGAGGCAGGAAGGACAGCACCCGGGTGACGTCGTCGCACAGCCCGACGACTGTTCCGGCGAGGACGGCACCGAACCAGAGCACGAGGAACGCGTGGGCCCGGCCGACACCCTGCGCACGGCGTCCCACGATCCAGGCGACGCTGCACAGGACGGCGGCCGTCATCGCCAGCACGAGGACGCCCCACGCGCCGGGGAGAAGCCAGGCATGACTCTGCAGCGGACCGATACCCACGAAGCTCAGCAACCGCGTCAGCACGATGTCGGAGCCGGTCAGTCGGGCGATGGCACCGGAGACGATCCACAGTGCGCCGAGGAGCAGCCCGGCGAGCAGTGCCGCCGTCAGCGGCGGCCTCGTGCGACCGTCTCGGGCGCTCGAGACGGCGGCGGTCGACGGGGGAGCGGAGGCCATGCCTCATCCTATGGGCGCTCAGCGACGCCGCTCGGGATCCAGCCCCATGCGGATCCGCGTCCGCTTGCGTTCGATGAGGATGAACACGACTCCGAGGATCCAGAGCGGGATCAGGGTGAGGAACGCGACACGGAACGCGTCGAGCGTGTAGGTGTCCGGGGTGCCGGCACCCTGGGCATCGAGGAGGAGACCGATCACGAACACGGCGATCAGGGCCGCGATGAAGCCGCCCGCGTTCGTCACGCCGGTCGCCGTGCTGAGGCGATGCACGGGGTTGTGCGTGCGGGCGTGGTCGAAGGCGATCATCGACGCGGGGCCCCCGGTCGCCAGAGCGACCGCCAGGACCCAGAGCAGCCAGTCCGGGGCAGGGCCGGGGAGGGCGATGACCGCGATCCAGGCGGCCATCTGCACGCCGACCGCGGGGAGGACGAGGGCGAGCGAGCGGTGGTTCGGGAGGCGACGGGAGAGATCGCCGATGATCGGGCCGAGGATCATGCCCGCGACCACGTAGATCGAGATGATCCCCGCCGCGTGGGCGGTGGTCAGGCCCTCCCCGGCCGTGAGGAACGGCATGCCCCACAGCAGCACGAACACCGTGCCGGCGAACGGGGTGGTGAAGTGCGACCAGAACGCGAGCCGCGTGCCGGGATGTGCCCACGCCGCCCGGATGCCGACCCCCGTGTCGATCGCCGACGTCACGACACGCACGACTCCGGTGTCCGTGTTCACCGACACGTCGGGGCCGCCCTCCGCGGGGTTGTTGCGCACGATGAGCCACACGAGGATCGTGAAGAGCAGGCCAAGACCGGCGATGCTGCCGAACGTGATCGACCAGGTGGTGGCGTGCAGCAGGGCGGCGACCGGCACCAGCGCGATCAGCTGCCCCGCCTGCCCGATGATCCCGGTGAACTGGACCATGACGGGGCCGCGCTGCGCGGGGAACCATGTGGCCACCAGGCGCAGCACGGCGGGGAACACGGCGGCGTCGCCGGCTCCGAGGAGGACACGCGCGACGATCGCGATGCCGATGCTGGGGGAGAGGGCCATGGTGAGCTGTCCGGCCGCCATGAGCAGCATCCCCGCCGTGATGATCGGACGGGATCCGTAGCGATCGAGGAGGACCCCCACCGGGATCTGCATCCCGCCGTAGACGGCGAGCTGCACGACCGCGAACAGCGCGAGCGTGGAGGCGTCCGCCTGGAAGCGGTCGGCGGCCTCGACGCCGACGGCACCCAGAGACGTGCGGTTGGTGATGGCGAGCACGTAGGCCGCGACGCCGACGGACCAGATCGCCCAGGCCCGCCACCCCGGCGTGGAGACGGGGGAGTGGGAGACCTGAGGCACCCTTCCACGCTACTCCTGACCGACGATGTCCGACGCCGTGGCTAGAGTGCCCGCATGACAGCCTCCTCGCAGCACCATGCCCTCGACTACGTCGAGCTCGTCGTCACGGACCTCGACGCGGCGAAACGCTTCTTCACCACCGCCTTCGGGTGGAGCTTCCAGGACTACGGGCCCGGCTATGCGGGCATCCTCTCGCCCCGTGGAGACGGGATCGAGGTCGGCGGACTCCTGCTCGCGGACGCGCCGCGACCCGTCGGCGGTCCGCTTGTGCTGCTCTACTCCGACGATCTCGATGCGACGAGGGAGGCGATCCAGAACGCAGGCGGCCGGATCCTGCAGGACCCGTATGCATTCCCCGGCGGCCGGCGCCTTCACTTCGCCGACCCGAGCGGCAACGAGCTCGGCGTCTGGTCCTCCCACTAGGTGTTGCAGAAAACAGCGCGGGGGCAGAGGAGTGCCAGACTGCGAGGATGAGTCACCTGCCCCGCATCCCGGAGATGGAGACGTCGCGCCTCCGCATGCGCAGGCAGGCGATCGAGGACGCGCCCGTGTTCCGGCACCTGTGGACCGAACGCGACGAACGAGTCCCCGCGCACCGGCGGCTCGACCTGGACGGTCGTCCCGACGTGGACGACATCCGAGCGCATATCCGCGATGCCGAGGAGTCGTCGCTGCTCACCGTGGAACGCATCGACACCGGGGATCCGATCGGCTACTGCGGTCTCGTCTACGGCGGCGAGGGGGTGGGCGCCGAACCGGAGCTCGCGTTCGAGCTGCTGCACACCGAGCACAACCGGGGGTATGCCACCGAAGCTGCCCAGGCCGTCCTGGTCTGGGCAGACGGGGCGGGCCTCGACCGCGTTTGGGCCGGCGTCTGGGAATGGAACCTCCCATCCCGGCGAGTGCTCGAGAAGCTCGGCTTCGTCGAGTCCGGGTGGGAACGCCCGTCCTCCGTCCACGGTCGGAACATCCTGACCGTCAGGACGCACTGCGCGGGTGTGCACAACTGGCCCGGTGCGGGAGGATGAGCGCGGTCTTCAGGTGATGGTGACCGGCGCGACGCGCAGACGTTGCTCGCGGATGCCCAGGACGAGGGCGACGATGCCGAGGACGACGGTGCCGATTGCGGGCCCGTCCAGGACGAGATGACCGGCGATCCTCGATGTCGTTGTGCCCAAGGGCGCCGATGAGGAAACGGTGATGCCGACGACGAACGCGAGGGGCGTCCAGAAGACGACCCACAGCGGGGCCCAGCGCCAGGGCGACGGGAGGACCCCCGCGCGTCCGATTCCGACAGCGGCGATGATCGCCAACGTGGCCAGACTCCCGTAGTACAGCGCGGCAGCAAGCACCCAGGCGTCTTCGCGCGCGTTGGGGTCGCCGGGCGACTCCGGGACGAGGCCGAACCAGAGAGACTGGGTGAACGGCGCGACAGCCAGCGCGAGGGTCGCGACGGCGCTCACCGGCCGCCGATCAGTGACGCTACCCGCGCGACCGACACCGACCACGAACAGAACGGCCGCCGATGCGAACACGGCATCCTTCGCGATAGCAAAGCCGGCGAGCTCCCCGCGGGCTGTGAACCAGATGACGACCGAGAGGAGGAGCAGGACTCCGCCGGTGACCCATGTGAGCCGACGCGCTCGACTGACAGCAGCTGCGTTCTCGGCCCCATCGCTCACGCAATCACCCTAGTCGTCGTCGGTTGTCCGAGCAGCCCGCAGGGAGCACCCCGCCGGGAAGCCGCACCTCGTAGGATCGCGATATGACCTCGCCTCACCGTGTCCCTGCAGATCTGCGGAAACGCGGGGGCTTTCGGGGAGCGGATGAATCGACCGCCTCCCTCATCCTCAGCCAGTTCTTCGTCGGTGGCTTTTTCCTGTTCATCGTGGCTTTCTTCCTCGCACTCGGTGCTGCGGACGAGTACGACGGGGTGACGTCCTTCATCGCGGCGAGCATCATCGCCGTCGTCCTGTCCGTCGTGTCCATCGTCACCGCCTTGGTGATCGGCCTGCCTCTTCGCCTCGTCTCGACGCTGCGCGCGCGGTGGCTCGCCCACGGCGAGATCACCGTCCTCGGGGTCGTCGTAGGACTTGGCGCCTGCATCGTGTCGGTCGTGCTGGCGGGCGGAAGCGGGGGAGCGGCACTCCCGTGGTGGGCGTTCGTCATCTCGTGGTCGGTCCTCGCCTTCTCGGTCGCGCATTTCGTCTGGCCAGGACGACGTCGGCAGGGGGATCTCCGAGAGCCGCCCAACAACGGCCCGGCCGCGTGAGCACACGCGGGGAGGATCAGCAGCCGGAGGACCCGGGAGCACGGGACGCCGATGAGCACGTGCCGACGCACACGCGGCGGGGATTCCTCATCGCTGCCGGAGCCGGAGTCGCGGTGACCGGCGTCGGCATCTGGCTCTCCGCGAACTCCGGGGGAGAGGCGGACGACACCGGACGCAGCCCGGACAATCCCCGAGGACTGCCAGAGTACGAGCCGGTCTACGACCGCGCGGTCACCGGTCTCGAGGTACCGCTCGGCTTCGAGGACTGCGCCCATCCGACGGTGCGCGCTGACCGGAGCATCGCGGGAAGCGATCGCCGAACCGTGAGCCCGGTCATCGACCGCTTCATCATCCACCACACCGGCACGACGACGGACCAGTTGGACTTCTTCTCCCGCTGCAACAGGAGATCATCGGCTCCCACCTTCTATCTGCGACACGACGGCTCGGTCATCGAGACCATCCGTCCGGGAGCGAAACTGTCGTCCACCGGAGCGGACTGGAACTGGCGGTCGATCGCGGTGGAGACGCTGGATTTCACCGGAGCCCCGGAGTACACGGTGACCACCGCGCAGGTGGAGGAGATCGCGCAGATGATCGCGTGGCTCGCAGGCTTCGACGGCCGGACCCTGGACGGCGTTCCGGTGCGCTTCCGGATCGACAGAGAGCACGTCATCACCCACCAGGAGACGTGGTCGGGAACGGAGTGTCCCGGTCCGTTCCTCCAAGCGCGAGTGGATGACATCGTGGCCCGAGCACGGGAGATCCGGAAGGAGTCGCGGTGACGGCAGGAGAGCGGGCTAGTTGTCGTTGAAGTACCGACTCGAATCCGGCGTCCGACTCCGGCTTTCCCCAAGCTGACATAATGTGCATTATCGGATGATCAACATCCCGAATCGTACGAACGATCAGGCAGCCGCCTGCCGTTTGGTGGCCCGACGGAAAGATCTCCACAACTGCCGACGCTTCAGACATGCGCGGCTTGTGCCACCGTATGTCATTCGAGAGGCGCCGCAGTGAACGGCGCCCGATCCGCGAACTGGAACGCGCGTCCGAAGAACGTGGAGCCACTCGTCGGAGAGCCGGGATCTCGGGGCACCACGCCTGTCGCGGCCCAGAGCATTTCGCGCAGCCACTGCGCGCCTCCATAGACTCGAAAGTTGCCGACGCGTTCAGCCGTGTGGTCAGCGCGCTCCAGCACGACGTGGATGCGTGACAACTCCTCGATCTCGTGGGAGTACACGGTCCACTCTTCGTTGGCTTCTCCGTACTCGAGCGGGTCGAACTCTGAGGATGGGTCCGAGGCGAAGTTCTCGAGTTCTTCGGATCTCGCACGCTGACGCAGCAGCTGCGGGGCGCGCAGCGTGAAGGCGACAATCGCGAGTTCGGGATCCACGAACTCATCGATCAGGTCCTCGCCGTACCGATCAAGATCTAGTGGCGTAGCGCCTAGTGAGGTGAGGAAGGAGGCTACGTCGTCCACCAGAGGCATGGCGGGCACGTTGTAGTGTTCGCGCGCTGACTCAAGCAGCTGGTCGTAGGTTGCCATATGTTCTCCGACGGTGCTTGGGTCGGCGCCTGAATTCGTGACGAGAGAGAGTGGAGAAGCCCCCACCGCGGCCCTCGATCATGCGTTGACGTACGCCGCGAGATGTTCGCCCGTCAACGTCGAGCCGTCTGCGACGAGCTCGGCGGGCGTTCCCTCGAACACGATGCGACCGCCGTCGTGGCCGGCTCCCGGTCCGACGTCGATGATCCAGTCGGCGTGTGCCATGACGGCCTGATGATGCTCGATCACGACCACCGTCTTGCCCGCGTCGACAAGTCGATCCAGCAGTCCGAGGATCGTGTCGACGTCAGCGAGATGCAGGCCCGTCGTCGGCTCATCCAGCACGTAGACGTCGCCCTTCTCACCCATCTGGATCGCGAGCTTGATGCGCTGGCGCTCACCGCCGGACAGGGTCGACAACGGCTGTCCGAGCGACAGGTAGCCGAGCCCCACGTCTTCCAGGCGTCCGAGGATGGCGGCCGCAGCCGGGAGCTTCGCCGCACCCTCACTGAAGAACACACGGGCTTCAGACACCGGAAGGTCGAGGACCTGGGTGATGTCCTTCCCGCCGAGCTTGTACTCCAGCACCGCCGCCTGGAAGCGCTTACCGCCGCAGTCTTCACAGGGGGTCTCGATGGTGTCCATGAACCCGAGCTCGGTGATGATGACACCGGCACCCTTGCACGTGGGACATGCGCCCTCGGAGTTCGCGCTGAACAGGGCGGGCTTCACGCCGTTCGCCTTCGCGAAGGCCTTGCGGATGGGCTCGAGCAGCCCCGTGTAGGTCGCGGGATTGCTGCGACGCGAGCCCTTGATGGCGGATTGATCGATCGCCACCACGCCCTCGCGTCCGGTCACTGAACCGTGGATGAGCGAGCTCTTACCGGAGCCGGCGACACCGGTGACGACGGTCAGGACGCCGGTCGGGATGTCGACGTCCACGTTCTGGAGGTTGTTCGTGGATGCGCCGCGCACCTCGATCGCGCCGGTGCGGTCACGCACGGCGTCCTTGAGCTGTGCACGGTCGTCGAGGTGCTGCCCCGTCAGCGTTCCACTGGCCGTGAGCCCCTCGACGCTCCCCTGATAGCAGATCTCTCCCCCAGCGCTTCCGGCACCCGGACCCAGATCCACGACATGGTCGCCGATCATGATGGTCTCCGGCTTGTGCTCGACGACGAGCACTGTGTTCCCCTTGTCGCGAAGGCGGAGCAGCAGGCCGTTCATCCGCTGGATGTCGTGCGGGTGCAGCCCGATCGTCGGCTCGTCGAAGACATACGTGACGTCGGTCAGCGAGGACCCCAGGTGCCGCAGCATCTTGATACGCTGCGCCTCTCCCCCGGACAGCGTCCCCGATGGCCGATCCAGGCTCAGGTACCCCAGGCCGAGGGTCACGAAGGCGTCGAGGTTGGCGCTCAGCGCCTGGAGCAGCGGCCCGGCTCCCGGGAGATCCAGACCGCGGACCCACGTGGCGAGATCCGTCACCTGCATGCGGCACGCGTCGGCGATGCTCACGCCGTCGATCTTCGACGACCGTGCGCCCTCGGTGAGCCGCGTGCCGTCGCACTCCGGGCACACCGCGAAGGTGGCCACCCGCTCCACGAAGGCGCGGATGTGCGGCTGGAGCGCATCGAGGTCCTTCGAGAGCATGGACTTCGTGATCTTCGGGATCAGGCCCTCGTAGGTCATGTTGATGCCGGAGATCTTGACCTTCGTGACCTCTCCGCAGAGGAAGAGGTGACGCTGCTTGTCTGTGAACGACGAGATGGGCTTGTCCGCCGGATAGAACCCGGACTGCGAGAAACCCTTCACCATCCAGCCGTCGGCGGTGTACCCGGGCACCATGATGGCACCCTCGTCGAGGGACTTCGACTCGTCCACGATCTGGGACAGGTCGAGGTCCGACACCACTCCCCTGCCCTCACATCGCGGGCACATGCCCCCGAGGTAGATCGCGTCCTTCACGATCTTCTTCTCGCCACCCGGCCCCGTCATGACACCGCTGGCCTTCTGTGTCGGGATGTTGAACGAGAACGCCGTCGGGCCGCCGATGTAGGGCTGGCCCAGCTTGCTGAACAGGATGCGGAGCATGGCATTGGCATCCGTCACGGTGCCGACGGTCGACCGCGGGTTCGCGCCGAGACGCTCCTGGTCCACGATGATCGCCGTGGTGAGCCCTTCCAGCACGTCGACGTCGGGACGCGGCACCGACGGCATGAAGCCCTGCACGAACGCGCTGTACGTCTCGTCGATCATCCGGCGCGATTCGGCGGCGATCGTGTCGAAGACGAGAGAGCTCTTCCCCGATCCGGAGACTCCGGTGAAGACCGTCAGACGTCGCTTAGGTATGTCGACACTCACGTCTTTGAGGTTGTTCTCGCGCGCGCCCTGGACGCGGATGAGGTCGTGAGTGTCCGCGGGGTGCTCGGCAGCGGTCATGCGGCGTCCTTCGTGGTGGTGGGGCCGTCAGGCGGCCTGATTGATACGGAGCAGGTTGCCCGCCGGATCGCGGAAGGCGCAATCGCGCACGCCGTACGGCTGGTCCATCGGCTCCTGGACCACATCGGCACCGACGGCGACCAGCCGTTCGAACAAGGCGTCCAGGTCGTCGCTCGCCAGAGTCAGCGCGCCGTAGCTGCCCTTCGCGATGAGCTCCAGGATGGTCTGCCGCTCCGCGTCGGTGATGCCGGGATCGGTGGCCGGCGGGTGGAGGACGATCGAGGTCTCGGGTTGACCGGCCGGACCGACGGTGAGCCATCGGAGTCCGTCGTAGCCGACATCGTTGCGCACCTCGAAGCCGAGGGCGTCGCGATAGAAGCCGAGAGCGGCGTCGGCGTCGGTGTGCGGGAGGAAGGCGTAATGGATGCTGATCTTCATGATGCTCACGTTAGGTGCGCCTCGGGGCGCGGCACTTCTCGATTCCTGATCGGTCGGGTGACCTGCTTGGCCTGGAACGACGGGATGCCCTCGACGTCGGCGGCGCGTTCACGGTACACGCGGGGTGAGACACCCACCAGTTCCGAGAACCGGGTGCTGAAGGTTCCCAGCGAGGAGCAGCCCACGGCGAAGCACACCTCGGTGACGCTGAGGTCGCCGCGACGCAGCAGGGCCATGGCGCGTTCGATGCGGCGGGTCATCAGGTAGGAGTACGGGGATTCGCCGTAGGTCTCGCGGAACCGCCGACTGAGATGCCCGGCGGACATGTGCACACCGCGCGCCAGGGCCTCGACGTCCAACGGCTTCGCATACTCCCGGTCGATGCGGTCGCGCACCTTCCGCATCACGACCAGCTCCCGCAAGCGAGCCTCATCCACCGGTGTCACGTGACGATCCTGCCATGACCCCCGAAGACGCGGAATGACCATCCGCGACGCGCGGAGGCCCTCCTCCCCCGCTGTCGGGGTTCCGACGCTACCCTGGGGGCATCCTCACAGGATTCTCTCAGAAGGGGTTCCCCGCTATGTCTGAAGCACTCGCTGAAACGAAGTCGTTCTTCAAATCCATCCGCGTCGCACTCGCTGTCTCCGGTGTGCTCGCGCTGCTCGCGGGCATCGCGCTGCTCGTCTGGCCGGTGAAGTCCGCTGTCATCGTGACGGCGATCTTCGCTTCCTACCTGATCATCGCGGGCGTGGTCTACATCGGCCTCGGCATCTTCTCCCGCGCCAAGGGCGGCTGGTCCCGCGTCGGGCACATCGTCCTCGGCCTGCTCTACATCGTCGCGGGCGTCATCGCGTTCTTCAACCTGAACGTCGCCGCCGCCACCCTCGCCCTGGTCGTCGTGATCTTCATCGGCGTGAGCTGGATCGTCGACGGCGTGGTCGCGCTCTCGCTGCTCGGCAGCGACGGCTCGCGGGTGTGGACGGTGATCTACGCGATCCTCAGCATCATCGCCGGAGTCATCGTGCTCTTCTCGCCGGCCATCGCCGGATTCGCGCTGTGGCTGCTCCTGGGCATCGCGCTCGTCGTGCTCGGCATCGTGCAGATCATCCGCGCGATCACGCTCGGCAAGGACGAGAAGGCGTTCACCACGGGCACTGCCGGCATCTGACCCGGACACACGAGACGCCCCGGACCTGCACGGCGGGTCCGGGGCGTCTCGTCGTCGCCTGCCTACTCCGCGACGAACGCGCTCACGTCGCCGACGAGGCGGGTGTTGTCGGCGGGCACGGGGTCGACGACGGCCCTGGCGACCTCCGCGGCGAACTCCGAGACGTTGTAGAGACGACCTGCGGACTCGCGACGCTCCGCGATGGCGCCCGGGTTCGCCCGCTCGAGCAGGGTCGCCGTGATCGTGCCCTCGATCATGTCTCCGGAGACGACCGTGAAGCCGATGCCCTTCTCGGCGAGACCGGGGATGAGCTCCCGCAGCGCGTCCTCACCGGCGCGCTTGGAGAGAGCGACGGGCTCGTACTCCGGCATCGTCGGCGTCGTGCGGATGAAGTGCGCCTGGTGGCTGGTGACGAACACGACGCGTGCGCCGTCGGACAGCAGCGGCGTCGCGGCGTCGAGGACGTTGAGCTGCGCGTCGCGGTTGAGCTTCAGGGCGTAGTCCTCGGCCATCCCCGACTCCATCCCGCCCGAGGCGTTCAGGACGAGCACGTCGAGGCGTCCGTACTCGGCACGGACGGCGTCGAACATCTCGGCGACCGACGCGGGGTCGGTGAGGTCCGCGCCGACGACGAGCGCCCGGCGGCCGAGCTCGCGCAGCTGCGCCGCGAGCTTCTCCGCGCGCGGGGCCTTGTTCCGGTAGTTGATGACGACGTCGGCACCGGCCTCGGCGAGGTATCGCACGGTGTCGGCGCCGATCCCCCGCGAAGAGCCGGTGACGAGGGCCACCTTGCCGTCGAGGGATCCTGCGGGAAGAACGTCGGTCACGGGTGACTCCTCATGGTGCGTGGAACGCCGTGAGCGCACGGCTCTCACAGATTACCAAGGGGGCGCGGTGGCGGCCGGTCGGCTGTCGCCGCGCGTGGTACGTTGACGGCAAAGGAGGCCGCATGGACAACTTCTCGACGTTCGTCACGTTCATCGACCACTGGGCATGGATCGGATGGCTGGTCCTCATCGCGGTCTTCCTCGTCATCGAGATGCTCTCCCTCGACTTCACCTTCCTGATGCTGAGTTTCGGCAGCGTGATCGGACTCGTCACCGACTTCGTCGGGCTCCCGGTCTGGATCCAGATCCTCATCGCCGCCTTGGCATCCGCCCTCTTCATCCTCTTCCTGCGGCCGCCCCTCCTGCGGCGCCTGCACCGCGGTGCCGACCCCACACGCTCGAACGTGGAGGCGCTCGTCGACCTCCGGGGCATCGCGCTCAGCGAGATCACGCAGATCTCCGGTCAGGCGAAGCTCGCGAACGGCGACACCTGGACCGCCCGAACCACCACCCCGATGGCGATCCCCGCGGGGGCGCCTGTCGCCGTCAGCGCGATCAACGGCGCGACCGCCATCGTCCGACCCCTCAACGACTAGGAGCACGTGTGGACGACGCATCGATCATCCCGACCGTGATCATCTGGATCCTGGTGATCGCGGTCATCATCTTCGTGATCGTCACGATCGCGCGGGCGATCCGCATCATCCCGCAGGCGACCGCGGGCGTGGTGGAACGGCTCGGCCGCTATCACAAGACCCTCTCCCCCGGCCTCAACATCCTCGTGCCGTTCATCGACCGCCTACGGCCGCTGATCGACATGCGCGAGCAGGTGGTGTCCTTCCCGCCGCAGCCCGTGATCACCGAGGACAACCTCGTCGTGTCCATCGACACGGTCGTCTACTTCCAGGTCACCGATGCACGCGCGGCCACCTACGAGATCGCGAACTACCTCGGTGCCGTGGAACAGCTCACCACGACGACTCTCCGTAACGTCGTGGGCGGTCTGAACCTCGAAGAGGCGCTGACGAGCCGCGACAACATCAACGGACAGCTCCGCGTCGTCCTGGATGAGGCGACCGGAAAGTGGGGCATCCGCGTGGGCCGCGTCGAGCTCAAGGCGATCGACCCGCCCGTGTCCATCCAGGACTCCATGGAGAAGCAGATGCGCGCCGAGCGGGACCGCCGTGCCGCGATCCTGACCGCCGAGGGCACGAAGCAGTCCGCGATCCTCGAAGCGGAAGGCCTCCGTCAGGCGGAGATCCTCCGCGCCGAGGGTGACAAGCAGGCCGCCGTCCTCCGCGCCCAGGGTGAGGCGGAGGCGATCCAGAGCGTCTTCTCCGCGATCCACCAGGGCGCGCCGGACGACAAGCTCCTCGCGTACCAGTATCTGCAGATGCTCCCGAAGATCAGCGAGAGCCCGTCCAGCAAGCTCTGGATCATCCCGAGCGAGCTGACCGAGGCGCTCAAGGGCATCGGCACCGCCTTCACCCCGAAGGTCGGACCCGGGTCGACCACTCCCCCCGCGGGCGCGTGACCCACCCGTACTTCCTCAAGTCGGAGCAGCCCCGGATCCTTGCCCACCGCGGCCTCGTGACCGCCGAGGGGCGGGAGTCCGGCGTCTGGGAGAACACCGCGGCCGCCTTCGCCGCCGCCCATGCCGCCGGGGTCGAGTACATCGAGACGGACTGCCAGGTCACCGCCGACGGCGACGTCGTGCTCTTTCACGATCACGACCTCCGCCGTCTCGTGGACGATCCGCGCGCCGTCCACGAGGTCAGGACGAGGGAGCTGAGCGCGCTGTTCGCCGAGCACGGCGGTCTGCTCACGGTGGCCGAGGCGCTCTCCGTCTTCCCGGAGACCCGGTTCAACATCGATGTGAAGACACAAGCTGCCACGGCGCCGCTGGGCCCCGTCCTCGCCGCGCACACGGATCGCGTCCTCGTCACCAGCTTCTCTGATGCCAACCGACGCGCCACGATCGAGGCCGTGCGGCAGACCGGCACCGCGCTCCGGCCCGCCACCTCCGGCGGGAGTCGGACGATCGCGGCCCTGCGTGCGCTCTCCGCCGTGCGCCTCTCCCCCGACAGACTGCTCCAGGAGATCGACGCCCTGCAGATCCCCGAACGTCACGGGGCCATCAAAGTGCTGACGTCTGCCCTCCTGCGCGCCGCCCACCGCGCCGGCACCGAGGTGCACGTGTGGACAGTGAACGAGGCGGACGACATGCGCCGCCTCGTGGACGCCGGTGTGGACGGCGTCGTGACCGACCGCGCCGACCTCGCCGTCGCGACGCTCCGGAAGCCTTGAGCGCCCATTATCCTCCGGCGCTGGGATTCCCCTGTGAATACCGCGCAGAACGCCCCGACGTGGATGAAGCGCACAGGCTCGAACGTTATACCTGACAGCGACGAGAGGACCACACAATGGCAGATCGCAGCCTGCGCGGCATCCGACTCGGCGCCCAGAGCCTACAGAGCGAAGAGGGCGTCGTTTTCATGGAGCGCCGTGAGACCACCTACACCTGTGACACCTGCGGACACGACACCACGCTCATGTTCGCTGCCGATGCCGAACCGCCTCAGACCTGGGAGTGCCGTTCCTGCGGAGCGGAAGCCCGCCTGAAGGTCGACGGCGAGGCCGTCACCCTCGAGGCCACCGACGAGAAGGCCGCCCGCACTCACTGGGACATGCTCATGGAGCGCCGTACCCGTGCGGAGCTGGAGGAGCTTCTCGAAGAGCGCCTCGCCTACATCCGAGCCCGGCGCGGTGCCGGTGAGGACCCCACCCGCGAGAAGATCGGCGCCTAGCGCCGACGGGCGCGCCACCACCCGAGACCGAGCGCGCCCAGCCCGCCCCACAGCAGCACCTGCTGCACCCAGGGGCCCAGGACGATTCCCGCCGTGAGGCCGGAGCGGAGTTCGATATCCTCGAGCATCGCTCCGGCCTCATCCGCGTCCAGGCTCGTGACCGTCCGCCCATCCGGGAGGATGACTTGGCTCGTGCCGACCGTGGAGATGTTGACGACGCTCCGGCCTGTCTCGATCGCGCGCATCCGTGCGAACGCGAGCTGCTGGAGGTTCTCATCCGTACCACGGAAGTCGGCGTTGTTCGTCTGGAAGACCAGCACCTCGGCGCCACCGTAGAGGCCCTCGGTGATGACGTCGTCGTAGATGACGTCGAAGCAGATCGCCAGGCCGACGCGCACATCGTCCACCTCGACGATCGGCGGGTTCGTCCCCGGGGTGTACTCGCGCTGGATCAGCCCGATGAGATCCGGGACCAGGGCATTGAAGAAGGCCCGATCCGGCACGTACTCGCCGAAGGGCACGGGATGACGCTTGTCGTGCTTCTGCGGCGCTGTGCCGTCCGGCAGCCAGAGCATCGAGGTGTTGTAGTACAGGTTCCCACGGCCGGTGGCGGCGTTGGCGAGGAGCGGCGCATCGATGCGGTTCGACACCAGGGTCATCCGTCGCGCGATGGCGGAGTTCGCGAAGGGATCCGTGTCGAGGCCGCCTTCCGGCCACACGAGCAGATCGACGTCCTCGCCGTACAGCGGTTCGGTCGCCTCGGTCTGCGCCTGCACGACGGCGAAGGGCTCCCGCTCGTCGAAGTAACCGGTCGGACCGTTCCCCTGCACCGCGGCGATGCGCATCGAGCCGGATGGCGTGGTCGGGAAGAGCGGTGTGAAGAAGAGGATCAGGACGAGGGCGGCAGGCGCGAACAGGGTGACCGGCCGCCGCCACAGCCCCAGCCGCACGATCTCGATCACCATCGCGACGAGGAACACCATCAGGAAGCTCAGTCCGCTCACACCGATCCAGGAGGACAGCGCGGCGAGGGGGCTCTCGGCCTGGCTCATCCCGAGGCGGGCCCAGGGGAAACCGCCGTACGGCCACCAGCCGAGGAACAGCTCCCGCCCGACCCAGAGCGCAGCGATCACGGCCGGAAGGGTCAGCAGACGCCCTGCGGTGCCCGGCCAGGCGCGGGGCAGCCACCGATACGCGAGGGTCAGGGGGATCAGCGCGACGGCTGTGAGGAATCCCTCGACGACGCTCAGGGCGGCCCACGGCAGTGGCCCGAGGTACCGCGAGGTCCAGGACACGAGCAGAGCGAAGAACACGATGCCGTAGACGAGCCCCACGAGGAGTGCTCCGCCGGCCCGCCGACCGATCAGCGCGAGAAGCAGCAGGGCCGTGGCCGGGAAGGCCAGGATCCAGACCGCGGCCTCGGGAAACGCGAGGTCCATGAGCAGCGCGGCCAGGGCGGCGACGGGTACGGCCAGCCAGAGGGGCAGGAGGGCGCGTCGGCGGACAGGGGTTTCGGTCATGCGGGCGGATCTCACATCGAGGAGTAGGCGACGATGCCACGGCGCACACCGTCGAGCGCGGCCCGGGCGGTCCGTGCGAGCGTGGCATCCTCGGCCACGATGGACAGCTGATCGAGGAGATCGATGGTCTGCTTCGCCCACCGCACGAAGTCGCCGGCCGCCATGTCCGCGTCGATGAGCACGCGATCCAACATGCCGCCTCGCGCCCAGGTGTGCATCGCCCCGGCCAGTCCGGCCGCCAGCGGCTCGCTTCCCGGCAACTGGTGGGCCTGCTCCAGGTCGTCGAGCTCGGCCCACAGCGCTGTCGTCTTCTCGTAGGCCGCCCGGAATGCCCCGCGTGGCAGCCCCCGCTCCCCCGCGTTGGCTTCGTCGCGGCGCGGCTCGTACACCAGGCAGCACGCCATCGCGGCGAGCGACGGCGCATCCAGTCCCGTCCAGAGCCCCTGACGCAGCGACTCGGCCACGAGCAGATCGCGCTCACCGTAGATGCGGCGCATCGTGCGCCCGGCATCGGTCAGGTGCATCCCGTCCTCGTCGCGGCGCACGTAGTCCAACGTCTCCAGCACCTCGACGACGCGGTCGAAGACGCGGGCCACCGTGCCGGTCCTGGTCTCGATCTGACGGCGCGTGCGATCGGTCTGGCGCTTGAGCTTCCAATAGCGCTCGGCCCAGCGGGCGTGCTTCTCGCGGTCGGGGCACCGGTGACAGGGGTGGCGCTGCATGCGGGTGCGGAGCGTCTGGATCCGCTTCATCCGCTTGTCCCGAGCAGCGCGCGGGGCCTGGGTGTCCTGCCGGTTCTTCTTCTCGAGGTCGCTCAGCTCGCGGCGGATGGCGGCGTACTCCGGGAAGTCGCCGTGCTCGCACGCCATCGCCGACTGGTAGCCGGCCAGCGACTCCTCGGCCTCCCGCACCTGACGAGCCAGCCCGACGACCGCGCGGTCCGCCTGGAACTGCGCGAACGACGACTCCAGGATCTGCCGCGCCCTGGCCTGGCCGAACAGGTCGATCAGGTTGACCGCCATGTTGTACGTCGGGCGGAAGCTGGAGTTCAGCGGGTACGTGCGCCGGGACGCGAGGGCCGCGACCGCCTGCGGGTCCATGCCTTCGCTCCACTGCACGACCGCGTGCCCCTCGACGTCGATGCCGCGGCGGCCGGCACGACCGGTGAGCTGCGTGTACTCGCCGGAGGTGATCGCGACACGGGCCTCGCCGTTGAACTTCTCCATCTTCTCGAGCACGACGGTGCGCGCGGGCATGTTGATACCGAGCGCGAGCGTCTCGGTGGCGAAGACGACCTTGAGCAGCTTCCTCTGGAAGAGGTCCTCGACGACCTCCTTGAAGGCGGGCAGGAGTCCGGCGTGATGGGCGGCCACACCGCGTTCGAGGTTGTCCAGCCACTCCCAGTAGCCCAGCACCCCGAGGTCCTCGTCCTGAAGCGTGCGGGTGCGCTCCTCGACGATGGCCCGGATCTCGGCGCGCTCCTCCGCCGAGGTCAGGCGGAGCCCGGATCGCCGTACCTGCTGCACCGCGGCGTCGCAGCCCACGCGGCTGAAGATGAAGAAGATGGCGGGGAGCAGGTTCGAGCGCTCCAGCAGCTCGACCACGTCCGGGCGGTCCATGCGCTCGATCCGGCGCGCGTTCGCGGCGCGCACGGGGCGGCGCCCGCCCCGCGGCGGTCGGGGGGCCTGCCGTCCGGCGTGCCGGTTGCTGCGATACGACTGCGCCTGACGGTTGCTCTCGTAGGTGGAACCGGTGAAAGACCGGATCCGCATGAGCTCCTGATTCACCTGCGCCGTGGCGATGCCGGCGCGGTCGTCGAAGAGCGGCAGCAGGTCGTCGCGGACGAGCACGTGCTGCTCCAACGGCACCGGACGGATCTCGGAGACGATGACCTCGGTGTCGCCGCGCACGGTGTCGAGCCAGTCGCCGAACTCCTCGGCGTTCGACACGGTCGCGCTCAGCGAGACCAGCCGCACGCGGGGCGGGAGGTGGATGATGACCTCTTCCCAGACGGCACCCCGGAAGCGGTCGGCCAGGTAATGGACCTCGTCCATCACGACATAGCGCAGGTCGCGCAGCGCCGCGGAGTCGGCGTAGATCATGTTCCGCAGCACCTCGGTCGTCATGACCACGATGCGGGCGTTGCCGTTGATGTTCGTGTCGCCCGTCAGCAGACCGACGTCGTCCGCGCCGTAGACGTCGACGAGCTCACGGAACTTCTGATTCGAGAGCGCCTTCATCGGCGTGGTGTAGAAGGCCTTGTCCGTCGCCGTCTGCATCGCCATGTGGATGGCGAACTCCCCCACGATGGTCTTCCCGGCGCCGGTGGGGGCCGCTACGAGAACGCTGCGACCGTTCTCCAGCGCGTGGCATCCGGCGAGCTGGAACGGGTCCAGCTGGAAGCGCTGGCGCGCCGCGAACGCTGCCGTCTCCGGATGCGCCGCACTCTCCTGCGCCTGCGCATATCGCTCGGACGGCGAACTCATGTGGCGTCCGGGACGAGTCCAGCGGCGGTGTCCCGCTTGCGCTTGCGTCGGTCGAAGAGGAGGGAGAGTCCTGCCGCTGCGAAGAAGAGGACGATGAGGATGCCGGCCAGCATGAGCATGCTCACCACATCCGCTGCCGGGGTCGCCAGCGCGGCGAAGATCGTCGCGATGAGGATCGCCACCCGCCACCCTTTGAGGATGGCCCGTCCCGACATCACGCCGGCGAGGTTGAGCGCGACGAGGAAGACCGGGAGCACGAACGAGATGCCGATGACGATCATCAGCTTGAACACGAAGTCGTAGTACTCCTGTGCGGAGTAGAAGTTAGTGCCGCCCTCCGGGGTGAAGCTCCACATGAGCTCGATGACGTGCGGCATGATCTGCACCCCGAGGTAGCACCCCGCGAAGAACAGCGGCACTGCGGCGACGACGAAGCCGACCGTGTAGCGGATCTCCTTGCGGGTGAGACCGGGCATGATGAAGGCCCAGATCTGCCACAGCCACACGGGTGCGGACAGGAACAGGCCGATCGTGAAGGCGATGCGCATACGCATGTCGAACGCGGACGTCACTGTCGCGAAGTTCAAGGCGCTGAAGTCATCACCGCGCTGTTCCGAGATGATGCGGATCGGACCGGTGATGAAATGGATGACCGGGTCCGCGATGATGAACGCGACGACCATGCCGACGACCAGAGCGATCGCCGCGTACATGAGGCGCTTGCGCAGTTCGACGAGATGTGCGCCCAGCGACATCCGCCGATCCCGATCCGCCGTCGGCATCACGGTCGGTTCGATGGCTGCCACGGCCGGTCAGGCGCGAGGCGGAGTCTCAGGGTCGGTGCCCGAGTCCTTCACCGTCGTCGGCTCAGCGGGAGCCGACTCGGCACGAACCGCGTCTTCTTCCTTCATGGCCTTCATCTCACCCTTGAAGACGCGGGCCGACTGGCCCATGCTCTTCGCGAGAGCCGGCAGCTTGGCAGCGCCGAAGAGGAGGAGGATAACGGCCAGCACGATGAGCAGGTGCCAGCCTTGCATTCCAGCGAACATATCGACAATCCCGTCGTAGGGGGGCTTTCCGCCCCAGTCTACAGATCAAACCTCGGCATCAGGCCGGTGGTAGAGCGCGAGTCCGGCGGCGGCCCACTCCCGGGTGGCGGTCCGCGCGATCCCCGGATCCGTGACCTCCATCGCACCGCCGAAACGGGCCGCGAGCCGCTTGATGCCGCGGGGGTCCGCGAGGTGGAGCTGCGTCGTCACCATCCCGTCGCCGGCGCGGAGCGTCTCCGTGGGCACGAAACCGCTGAGCAGCGGAGCAAGGCGCTCCGGGACGCGGACGGTGACTTCGCGCTCCTCCTCCAGCCCGGCGAACGCCTCCGGCACCCGGTCGCCGCCGTGCGTGCTGGGGATGTCGGTCAGGATCGGCGCGCTGACACGGTCGAGATGGAACGTGCGCATCGCCTCGCGCATGTGGCACCAGCCCTGCAGGTACCACTGCCCGTTCGTGATGAGGATCTGCACGGGATCCACGGTCCGGGTCGTCGGGGCGGCGTCGGGAGCCTGGTAGGTAAACGAGACGGCCACGCCCTTCTGCAGGCCGCGGGAGACGACCTCGCGCACCTCGTCCACCGCGGTCGGCGCGACGACGACGTCGGCCGGGGCGTCAGCGGCTCCCCGCGAGAGCTTGGTGATGAGGCCGGCGACGAGGCCGGAGTCGGACACGGCAGGCACGGCGGCGACCATCTGCAGGCCCGCGAGCAGGGCCGCGGCCTCACGAGCCGTGAGACGCGGCACCCGACGCAGAGCCACGTCGTTCGTGATCTCGATGACGTCCTCGAGGTCGAGGAGATCCCAGTTGATGTCGAACATCTCCTGCGGCTGCTGCCAGTAGCCCGCCTCGCCGGGAAGGCCGATGACGGTCAGCTTCTCGACCATCGCCCGCATCTCCCGCGGGGTCACCCCGAACTCCTCGGCGGCCTCGGCGAGCGAGACCTGCCCGTGCTCGAGCAGATACGGGACGAGGGTGAGGTAGAGGCGGACGCGTTCCGCGGCCAGGAGAGGCTTGGGCGCGGCGCTCATGCCGACACCTCCGTATCGGTGTGGGCCTCGACCACCGCGCGCAGACGGCTGATCACCGCGTCCCTGAGCGGCGCGGGCTCGACCACCCGGACCTCGGGTCCGTAGGACGCCAGTTCGTCCGCGAGGATGTGCAGATCGACGAAGGGCACATGGATGCCCTGGGCGGCGGGTGTCGCACGCCGGCCCAGGCGCAAGGCAGCTTCGGTACCGGGGGTCACCTCCAGCAGCGCTGAATTCTCGGCGGCGACACGTTCGAGGCCGCTCAGCGCCCGCTCCCCCGCGCCCTCCCGCAACGCCGCGTCGAACGTGGTCGCACTCACGACGACGTCGCCGACGATGCGGCTGAGCAGGAACGTCCGGTCCTCTTCGATGTCGACGTCCACGCCGTAGACATGCCAGCGTGCTTCATAGTCCACCAACGCGAGCGGACGGATACGTCGGCGCCGGGGGGCGTCCTCGCCCGGCTTCAGATAGTCGAAGGAGACCACCCTGCTGCGCTCGATCGCGTCCTGCAGCGGCGCGAACGCGGGGTCGCGCGCGGTGATCCGCGGCGCGAAGCCGATGATGGGCTCGTCGCCGTCGATTCCCAGGGCCCGGATCTTCCTGACCCCGGACTGTGCGTCTCCGGAGACCGACTCCGCGCTCCAAACGCTGCCGGCGAGGCGGAGCACGGCCAGCTCCGCCGGGGAGAACTCGATGTCTCCCGGCAGATCGTATTCCGCCTGCGGAATGCGATACCGGGCCTCACGGAGGTCGTTCGGATCGGCCGCATCGCCGATGGTCTCGATCGGGACACCGAGCGAACGGAGCTCGTCCTTATCCCGCTCGAACATCTTCTCCAGAGCATCCGAGCGCGTCCCTGCATCGGCGCGTTGGCGATAGCCGGAGACGTTGTCGAGGATCTGCTGCTTGGTGAGCCCGATCTCCGTCGCCATCAGCGCCACGACGAGGTTCGTCAGGCGCTCTTCGGCAGGGATCCGGCCAGCCATCAGGGTGCGGCGACCGGGGACACGCCGAGGATGTCGACCACGACGGCCATCGCGGCGGAGCTCTCGGTCTTCGGCAGGACGACGAGGACCTGGGAGCCGACCGGCTCCCCCACCAGCGCGTCGGCCACCGGGGCGGCGATCTGTCGGATGCTGTCGGTGGCGGACTGTCCCCACGTGCTCTGCAGGACGGACTTGTCGTCCCAGCTCACCGCGGTGAAGTGGACGAGTGGCGTCTGCTCGTCGGTCAGCTTCTCGCCGTCTCCGCGGATCAGCGTCTGGACGACCTGCTCCTCCGGGGCAGCGCTGTCGGGGATGATGATGCCCGGGGTGCCGTCGTCGGCGCGCACCACGGTCGGCATGCCCTGCGCATCATTGAACTGCAGCGTGCCCTCGGCCTTCGGGAGGAAGGCGTCGACGACATCGATCACGAACACCGCGATGTCGTCCTCGCCCATGCCGAAGCCACCGAGGTTCGCCTCGCCGAAGTCCTCCGGAGTCAGACCCGCGACGATGCGCGTGCCACCCGTCGCGCACGACAGGACGTCGGCGAGACCAGGAGACTGCGTGGCCCAGGAGCCGATCGTCGACGGGCGGGTGTCGCCCTCGTCGTACGTCGTCTGGAAGATCTGCTCGCCGGTCGCGCCGTTGAAGATCGAGATCTGCGCGATGAGCGGCTGGGCGTCATCCACGAGCGCACGCCCGTCCCCCGTGACCGCGTCGGCGTAGGACGTCTCCGAGAGACGCACCGGTGCGAAGATCTCCACATCGGGCTCGGAGCCGACCTCGCCGCTGACCGTGACGGCGCTGTCGATGCCGTTGGCGTGTCCGTCGCGATCGCACGTGGCATCGGCGGACGAAGAGGTCACGCTGCACCCCGTCAGGGCGAGGGCGGCGAGGCTGAGGGAGGCCAGAACGGCGGACGTTTTACGCACGCGCTCCAGTCTATTCCGTCGTGTGCTCGGATTCGCGCGATGCAGCCGCCAGCCGCGCGCCCTCGGCGGCTTTCCCTGCTTCGCGGGCGCGCTTGCGGAGGTTCTTGTCGGTGATCTCGCGATCGCCCACCGCGCCCGGGGTCCACAGCTCGACGTCGTCGTCGCCGTAGCTGCTCTTCGAGGCGCGACGCTTCACCGACGGAGCCACCGCGCCCGGGGCGAGTCGGCGAGCCGTGAGGAGGAAGCCGGTGTGCGCGACCATGCGGTGATCCGGACGGACGGCCAGTCCCTCCACGTGCCAGCCGCGCACCATCGTCTCGGACGCCTCGGGATCGGTGAAGAGACCGGTACCCCGGATGAACTCCGCGACGCGCGAGAGCTGCGTGGCGGTGGCGATGTAGCACAGCACCACGCCGCCGGGGGTCAAGGCGTCCGCGACCGCGTCGATGCACTCCCACGGCGCGAGCATGTCGAGCACCACCCGGTCGACGGTGCCGGGCTCGACTTCCGCGGGCAGCGCGGCGACGAGGTCTCCGACGACGACGCGCCACGAATCGGGCCGCTCCCCGAAGAAGGTCTCGACGTTCGCCTGGGCCACCTCGGCGAAGTCCTCTCGACGCTCGAAGGAGAGCAGGCGCCCCGTGGAGCCGACGGCCCGCAGGAGCGACAGGGACAGGGCACCGGACCCGACACCGGCCTCGACGACGGTGGCTCCCGGGAAGATGTCAGCCTGCATGACGATCTGCGCCGCGTCCTTCGGGTAGACGATCGCGGCACCGCGGGGCATCGACATCGCGAAGTCCCGCAGCAGCGGCCGCAGCGCCAGGTACTCGTGCCCGGAGCTGTTCGCCACGACCGAGCCATCGGGGAGCCCGATGAGGTCTCGGTGCCGGAGGACGCCGTGGTGGGTGTGCAGCTCGCCGTCTTCGCGGAGCGTCACAGTGTGCAGGCGACCCTTCGGGCCGGTGAGCTGCACGCGGTCGCCCTCACGGAAGGGGCCGCTGGGGCGCGGGGCGGTAGGGGTCGTCATCGAGTGGCCTCCGTGATCGCAGCGCGGGAGCCGAAGAGCTCCACGAGGTCGGCGGCACCGCGGCCGTCGAGGGTCGGCCACAGCTCGTGGGCGCCGAGGCCGTCGAGCGGGACGATGTGGGGCACACCGAGCGTCAGCGCTCCGGAGGCGAGGCCCGCGCGGAGACCGGTCGGGGAATCCTCGATGACCACGACCTCGGCGATGTCCACATCGAGGAGCGCCGCGGCCTGGAGGTAGGGCTCCGGGTGCGGCTTGGGGTTGTCGACGTCGTCTCCGGCGACGACGATGTCGAACGCCTCGAACTCGATCAGCCCGACCACGTCGAGAGCCATCCGGCGCAGCGACATCGTCACCAGTCCGGTCGGGATCCCTGCGGCGCGGAGGTCGCGGAGAAGCTCCTGAGCGCCCGGCCGGAAGGGCACACCCTGGGTCCGCAGCGACTCCTGCACGGCACTCGTGAGGTGAGAGACGATCGCCTCGGGAGCCATGTCGACCCCCGCGCCCTGGAGGATGATCGCGCTGTCGATGAGGCCGCTGCCCACGAGCTGCAAGGCGTCCTCGTGGGACCAGGTGCCGCCGAACGACTCCACCAGTGCGGTCTCGGCCGCCATCCAGTACGGCTCGGTGTCGACGAGTGTTCCATCCATGTCCCAGAGGACCGCGCGGGGCTTGTTGCTCACTGAACCCATGCTAGCCGGGCCCGCCCACATCCCCTCGTCGCGGGCTAGCCTGGGGGGATCGAATCCTCGACCGCGAAGGGAGCACGGCATGGACGTTCTCGGTTCACGCATCATCATCGCCGCCTTCGACGGCTGGAACGACGCCGGCGAGGCCGCGACGGGAGCCGTCGGCGCCCTGCAGGCGGCCGGCGGTTACGACCTCGTGCATTCGGTCGATCCGGAGCTCTACTTCGACTACCAGTACACCCGTCCTGCGACGCGGCTCGACGCCGAAGGGCGTCGCCAGATGACCTGGCCGGAGGCGGGGCTGTGGCGCCCGCGAGACCCGGGCCCCGGCCCGGAGTTCTGGCTCCTCACCGGCGCCGAGCCCGCGCGCACCTGGCAGGCGTTCGCGTCCGAGTTCATCGATGTCGCGCTGCGCGACGACATCACCGGGTTCGTGACCCTCGGCGCGATGCTCTCCGATGTCCCGCATACCCGCCCGATCTCGATCTTCGCGTCGAGCCAGAACGAACAGGTCCGGGAGGCCCACGCCCTGGAGCGCTCGGTGTACGAGGGCCCCGTCGGCATTCTCACGGTGCTGGAGCACTTCGCTGAGAACGCGGGTATCCCCTCCGTGAGCCTCTGGGCGAGCGTCCCGCACTACGTGGCCTCGGCAGCTCCGTCTCCGAAGGTCACCCTGGCCCTCCTCGACCGTCTCGAGGAGCTGACAGGGGTGGACGTGGACCGCCGGCACCTGCGCACGGAAGCCGCGGCCTGGGAGGCGTCGATCGATGCCGCCGCGTCCGAGGACGAGGACATGGCGGAGTACATCCGACAGCTGGAGCGCACGCGGGACACGTGGGACTCCCCCGACGCGTCCGGGGACGCGATCGCCCAGGCGTTCGAGCGCTACCTGCGACGCCGCGACGACGGCCGGGGCGACCGCAAGCGCTGATCAGGCGGACGCGGGGATGACGCCCATCGCGAGCAGCACGAGCAGCACGCCGCCGAGCAGGATCCGGTAGATCACGAACGGCAGGAAGCTGCGCTTCGAGATCCAGTTCATGAAGAACGCGATCACGCCCAGCGCGACGACGAACGCGACACCCGTCGCGGCCACCGTGTCGCCGAGCGAGAAGAAGGACGGCTCACCCCAGCTCTTGAACAGCTGGTAGAAGCCGCTGCCGAACACGGCCGGGATCGCCAGCAGGAAGGCGTAGCGGGCGGCGGCGGCGCGCTCATAGCCGAGGAAGAGACCCATGGTGATCGTGCCACCGGATCGCGAGACGCCGGGGATGAGGGCGAGCGCCTGCGCGAGCCCGAAGGCGATGCCGTGCGGGTAGGTCAGGTCGTCGAGCTTGCGGCGCTTGGCACCGACGTGGTCGGCGATGCCCAGGAGGATGCCGAACACGATGAGCATGATCGCCACGATCCAGAGCGACCGGAAGACGGTCTCGATCTGGTCCTGGAACAGGAGCCCGAGCAGCACGATAGGGATGCTGCCGATGATGATGAGCCAGCCCATGCGCGCGTCCGGATCGTTCCGCGGCACCTTGCCGGCGAGGGATCGGAACCACTGGGAGATGATGCGGACGATGTCCCGCCAGAAGAACACGACGACCGCGGCCTCCGTGCCGATCTGCGTGATGGCGGTGAACGCCGCGCCCGGATCTTCTCCGGACGGCAGGAACGTCCCGACGACACGCAGATGGGCGCTGGAGGAGATCGGCAGGAACTCGGTGAGTCCCTGGACGATTCCCAGGATCAGTGCTTCGAGCAGGTGCATGGAGAGGCCTTCGTCTTTCGGGACGGCACGGAGCGCGTGGAGACCGCTCAGTACGTGCGCAGCAGATCGGCCAGCACCCGCTGACCGAAGACAAGTGAGTCTACGGGCACTCGCTCGTCGACTCCGTGGAACATCCCGGTGAAGTCGAGATCGGCGGGTAGACGCAGCGGGGCGAAGCCGTAGCCGGTGATGCCGAGAGCGGCCAGCGCCTTGTTGTCCGTTCCGGCTCCCAGGAGGTACGGGATGACCGGCACGCCCGGGTCGTGCCGACCCAGGGCTGCGACCATCGCGTCGACGAGCTCCCCCGCGAACGGCGTCTCCATGCCGATGTCGCGCACCACGGTCTCGATCCGGATGTCGTCGCCCACGATGCGCTGGAGCTCGGCGAGCACGTCGTCCTCGGTGCCGGGGATGACCCGGACGTCGATCAGCGCCTCGGCGCGCTCCGGGATGACGTTGTGCTTGTAACCGGCGGTGAGGGCCGTCGGGTTGGTCGTCGTGCGGAACGTCGACCGCAGGAAGGCCTCTGCCGGACCGGCCGCGGCGGCGAGGGCGTCGGGGTCGTCGGCGCTCCGGCCGCTCAACGCGCTCAGGCCTTCGAGCAGCGCCTCCGTCGTCGGCGTGAGCCGGACCGGCCACCGCGTGCGGCCGATGGCGGCGACGGCCTCGGCGAGCTTCGTGACGGCGTTGTCCTCGTGCAGGCGGCTGCCGTGTCCTGCCCGGCCGGTGGCGACGAGGCGGATCCAGATCAGGGCCTTCTCCCCCACCTGCAGCAGGTACGCCCGACGGTCGTCGACCGAGATCGAGTAGCCGCCGACCTCGCTGATCGCGGCCGTCGCCCCGGCGAACCACTCCGGCCGGTCCTTCACGACGAGCGCGGAGCCCTCGACCCCGCCGTTCTCCTCGTCGGCGAAGAACGCCAGGACGAGGTCGCGCTCCGGCTGCTCCCCCGCGCGCAGGATGTCGGCCACGGCGGTGAGGATCATCGCGTCCATGTTCTTCATGTCCACGGCGCCGCGGCCCCACAGCATGCCGTCCTGCACGGTGCCGGCGAACGGGTCCACCGTCCAGTCCTCGGCGACCGCGGGCACGACGTCCAGATGGCCGTGCACGACGAGGGCCGGCTTGGTGCGATCACGCCCGGGGACCCGCGCCATCACGTTCGTCCGCCGCGGGATGGGCTCGTAGTACTCGACCTCGAGCCCCAGCTCCTCCAGGTACGCGCCGACGTACTCGGCGGCCTCCCGCTCCCCCTTCGCATTGCCGCCGCCGTAGTTGGAGGTGTCGAAGCGGATGAGGTCGCTCGCGACGCGGGCGACCTCCGGCAGGGAGGATTCGGTCATGGACTCAGGCTATCGAAACCGCGTGCCACGCCCGGGCGTCACGCTCGGTTCGAGACGCCCCCGAGAACGTGCTAATCTCATTCTTCGGTCGGCAACGATCAAATCCAACACCTGCGCGGGTGGCGGAATGGTAGACGCGCTAGCTTGAGGTGCTAGTGCCCGATAGGGCGTGGGGGTTCAAGTCCCCCTCCGCGCACAGAGAGCGAAGGCCCCGGATCCATAGATCCGGGGCCTTCGTCGTTCCCGCTGCGGTCACGGTGATCCGGTGTGGTCCCGCGCGAGGCGGGACCACACCGCCGTCACACCGCGCCGACGCCGAAGAGCAGCCCCAGCGCGTAGGTCACCGCCGCCGCACCGAAGCCGATGGCGAGCTGCCGCAGGGCCCGCCGGAGCGGCGGTCCTCCGGAGAGCACGCCGACCATCGCACCGGTGCTGAGCAGCGCGATGCCGACGAGCACGAGCGCGAGCACGATCGCCGCGGTGCCCTCCAGGCCGAAGATCCAGGGCAGGACGGGGATGATCGCGCCGGAGGCGAAGAGGAGGAAGCTGGAGATGGCCGCCGTCCAGTCGCTGCCGACGACCTCGTGGGCGTCCCCGCCCTGGACGGCCACCGGCCCCGTAGCGGCCCGGCGGACGCCCTCCTGGGCGGCCTGGACGATGCGGCGGGCCCTGGCCAGGGATTCGCCCTGGTCCATGCCGCGGGCGCGGTACACGAGCGCGAGCTCGTTCTCGTCGATGTCGAGGTCGGCCGCGGCCGCCGCGGCGTCCTCGTTCGCCTCGGTGGCGGTGAGGAGCTCCCGCTGCGATCGCACCGACACGAACTCCCCCGCGCCCATGGACAGCGCGCCCGCGAGGAGACCCGCGATGCCGCTGAACAGCACGAAGCCCGAGCTCACGCCGGTGGCGCCGATCCCGAGGACCAGGGCCAGGTTGCTGACGAGGCCGTCGTTCGCTCCGAAGACGGCCGCGCGGAAAGAGCCCGAGAGGCGCCGACGGCCCCGCGCGGCGAGGCCGCGGACGACCTCGTGGTGGACCTTCTCGTCAGCGCGCATGGCCGGGGTGGCCCAGCGCTCGGCGTCGTACGGGGAGCGGGCCTCGGCGCTCTGGGCGAGGGCGAGGACGAAGATCGAGCCGAAGCGTCCGGCCATCCACCCCAGGAGGCGGGAGCGGACCCCCGCCCGCGGCAGGCGCGTCGGTTCGCCGCCCAGCAGATCGAGCCAGTGCTTCTCATGCCGCCGCTCAGCCTCGGCGAGCCCGAGCAGGATCGCCCGCTCCTCCCCCGACCGGCGAGCCGCGAGGCGCTGATACACGGCGCCCTCCGCCCGTTCCTCGACGAGATAGCGAGCCCAGCGCCGTCGATCGGCGGCCGTGGAATCGGCTGCGGCAGGGGCGGTCATGGAACCTCCAGGTGTCACGGTGCCCGGCGTCCGGGCAACCGTTCCACGCTATCCGCGGGGTGTCGCGCAGGCCGCCTCCTGGCCCGGATTGCCAGCATTTCGGGGATCCGAAGCGGCGCAGAGACCGCCCTCAGGAGCGGACGCGTTTGCGCAGCACCTCGATGCGGGACTGCAGCTGCGTCACGGTCGCCTGCGCCACCGCCGGCCCGCCGCAGATACGACGGAGTTCGGCGTGCACGGCACCGTGCGGCTGGCCCGACTGCCGCGCGTAGAGGCCCACCAGGCTGTTCAGGAGCTGGCGCTGCTCGCGCAGGGTGCGGTGCAGCGGTGCCGGCAGCGTCGTGGTCTGCGTCGGCTCGGCCTGGGCCTCCCGGACCTCGCGATGCCGGGACTGGCGAGCCTGCCGCTGCATGAGGAGCTCGTGCACGTGCTCGGGTTCGAGCAGACCGGGGAAGCCGATGAACTCCTCCTCCTCGGGCGTGTTCGGCTCGGCGAGCTGACCGAACTCCTTGCCGTCGAAGACCATGCGGTCGAAGTGCGCGACGGAGGAGATCGCCTGGTAGCTGAACTCCTGCGTCAGTGCGTCGGAGGCCTCGTCTTCGCGGTTCGCGCTCTCGAGCAGCGAGTCGTCGAGGCCGTCGTCGTCCTTGGACTGGCGGTCGAGCGCGTGGTCGCGCTGCTTCTCCATCTCGTTCGCGAGCTTCATCAGCACGGGCACGTGCGGGAGGAAGACGCTCGCCGCCTCTCCGCGACGACGGGCGCGCACGAAGCGGCCGATCGCCTGGGCGAAGAACAGCGGGGTGGACGACGAGGTCGCGTAGACGCCGACCGCGAGCCGCGGCACGTCGACGCCCTCGGACACCATGCGCACCGCGACCATCCACCGGGCGGTGCCCTCGGAGAACTTCTCGATCCGCTCGGACGCGGTGGCGTCATCGGAGAGCACGATCGTCGGCTGCTCGCGCGTGATGCTGTGCAGGATCTTGGCGTAGGCCCTGGCGACGGTCTGATCCGTGGCCAGCACGAGTCCGCCGGCGTCGGGGATGTGGTGCCGGATCTCGGTGAGGCGGCGGTCGGCGGCCGAGAGCACGGCCGGCATCCAGTCGCCCTCGGGGTCGAGGGCCGTGCGCCAGGCCTGCGACGTGACGTCCTTCGTGTTGTCCTGCCCGAGGTGGGTCTCAAGCTCGTCTCCGGCGCTGGTGCGCCAGCGCATCTTCCCCGCGTACATGTGGAAGAGCACGGGACGGACGACGCCGTCCGCGAGAGCGCGACCGTACCCGTAGGCGTAGTCGGTGCTGGAGACCCGGGCCCCGGTCTCGTCCGGGAGGTACTCCACGAACGGAATCGGCGCCGTGTCGCTGCGGAACGGGGTCCCGGAGAGGAGCAGTCGGCGCTTCGCCGGCCCGTAGGCATCGCGGATCGCGTCGCCCCAGCTCAGGGCGTCACCGCCGTGGTGCACCTCATCGAGGATGACCAGGGTCTTCGCGTCCTCGGTGAGGTGGCGATGCACCGACGACTTCGCGGCGACCTGGGCATACGTCACCACGACCCCGTGATAGTGCCGTGCCGGAGCCCAGTCGCTGTTGCGGAAGCGCGGGTCGAGACGGATGTGCACGCGGGCGGCGGCATCGGCCCACTGCGTCTTCAGGTGCTCCGTGGGGGCCACGACGATGACCCGGTTCACCTCGCCCATGCGCATCAGCTCGACCGCGAGGGTGAGCGCGAACGTGGTCTTGCCGGCGCCCGGTGTGGCGGCCACGAGGAAGTCACGCTGGTCGGCCTGGAAGTACGCGTCCAGAGCCTCCTGCTGCCATGCCCGCAGCTTGTTCGCCGTTCCCCACGGGGCGCGCTGAGGGAAGGACGGAGAGAGCATCGACTCCACGATAATCGCTCCCACCGACACCGCGGCATCCGCGGGGGTGCCGCGCGCGTCCCCCCTCGAAGGCACCGGCACGGGTAGGCTCGGTCACTGCGCGGCGGTCACCATCGTGCGCGCACGCCTTCGCGAAGGAGAGCCGGATGAGCGATCAGGAATCGACCAGGACCCCGTACGTCGCGAACGAGACTCCGCACCCGTGGCGCCGGTTCGTCGCGATCGGCGACTCGTTCACCGAGGGCATCGGCGACCCGGACCCGGCGGCCCCCGGGGGTCACCGCGGCTGGGCCGATCGCGTCGCCGAGGTGCTCGCCCAGCAGGTTGACGACTTCGCCTATGCCAACCTCGCCGTCCGGGGGAAGCTCATCGCGCAGATCGTCGCCGATCAGGTGGAGCCCGCCGTCGCGCTGCGCCCCGACCTCATCTCGATCTGCGCGGGCGGCAACGACGTCATCCGCCCCGGCACCGATCCGGATGCCATCGCCGCGCAGCTGGAGGACGCGGTGGCGCGCCTGTCGTCCACCGGCGCGGCCGTGGTCGTGTTCACCGGCATCGACACGGGGTTCACGCCGGTGTTCCGTCCCTTCCGCGGCAAAGTCGCGATCTACAACGAGAACGTCCGCGCGATCGCGGAGCGCCACGACTGCATCGTCGCGGACCAGTGGGCACTGAAGGTCGTGCAGGATGCGCGATTCTTCGACGACGATCGCCTGCACTACAACGCGCTCGGCCACCACGAGGTCGCGCGGATGGTGCTCCGCGCCCTCAACGTTCCGAACGACCTCGAGGCCATGCAGCCCGAGCCGCTGCCGCTGCGGACCTGGCGTGCCGCCCGCAGCGAAGACCTCGGCTGGGCCCGGGAGCACCTCGTGCCCTGGGTGCTCCGCCGGCTGCGCCACCAGTCGTCCGGCGACCACATCGCTGCCAAGCGCCCCGAGCCCTCCCCGGTCATCCTCCCCGGCAAGGAGTGACGCGCACTCTCACTCCGCGGGAGCGAGTGCCCACAGCGCCACGGCGGCGGCCGAGGCGACGTTGAGCGAATCCACGCCGCCGGCCATCGGAATGGTGACCACGGTGTCCGCGCTGTCGAGCGCGGTCCGCGTGAGACCGTCGCCTTCGGCTCCGAAGAGCAGCGCCACCTTCTCGGGCCGCTGTGCCGCATACATCCGGAGATCCACGGCTGTGTCACTGAGTGCGAGGGCAGCGATGTCGAAGCCCTGCTCACGGAGATCCGAGACCGCCGACGACCACTCGTCGATCCGGGTCCAGGGCACCTGGAACACCGTGCCCATGCTCACCCGGACGCTGCGACGGTAGAGCGGGTCGGCACAGCGCGCCGACACGAGCACCGCATCCGCCCCCAGGCCGGCGGCGGCGCGGAAGGCGGCGCCGACGTTGGTGTGATCGCCGAGGTCCTCCAGCACCAGCACCAGCCGGGCGTCGCGCACCACGTCGGCGACCGGCGCCAGAGCCGGACGGCGCATGGCGGCGAGGGCTCCGCGGTGGACCTGATAGCCGGTGACCTGTTCCGCGACCTCGTCCGGGACCACGAGCACCGGAACGGCGCGCTCCCCCAGGATGCGCCGCACCTCGTCGACGCGCCGGGCCGAGAACAGCACCGATCGGGGTTCGTGCCCGGCGGCCAGCGCGCGCTCGATCACCTTGGCGGTCTCGGCGATGTAGAGTCCCTCCGCGGGCTCGCGGACGGCGCGGAGGGCGGTGTCGGTGAGGCCGCGGTAGTCGTCCAGCCGCGGGTCGTCGATGTCGGTCACATGCTGGAGGTCCACCGCTCCACTCTGCCATCCCGGTTCTCGTCCACCCCGCGCCCCGTAGACTCGATCGAGGAGGTCCTGTGAGCGTGACGAACACCGCTGAGCCGTCGGCTGAGCTCTCCCACGCCGCCGACCTGCTGCGCGGCAAGCGGATCGCCCTTCTCACCGGCGCCGGGATCTCGACCGACTCCGGCATTCCCGCCTACCGCGGCGAGGGGGCGCGCACCCGCAGCGACCCCATGACGATCCAGACCTACCTCGGCGACGAGGCCGCCCGGCGCCGCTACTGGGTCGGCGGCCACCTCGGCTGGCGGGCGTTCGCGCAGGCCGCCCCGAATCCCGGCCACCGCGCCCTCGCGGAGATGGAGTCCAGGGGCGTGGCCTCGGGTGTCATCACCCAGAACGTCGACGGACTGCACCTCCGCGCGGGCAGCTCGCACGTCATCGAGGTGCATGGGACCATGCGCCGCGTGCTCTGCCTGCACTGTGGTCAGGTGTTCGACCGTCGTGACATCGCCGTGCAGATCGAGGAGCGCAACCCCTGGATCACCGTCCCGGAGAACGTGGCGCTGGCCCCGGACGGCGACGTGCTCCCGGAGAGCACCGAGGGCTTCGTGGTCCCGACCTGCACCGTGTGCGCGGGCATGCTCAAACCCGACGTGGTGTTCTTCGGAGAGTATGTGCCGCAGGATCGCTTCCGTGCCGCCGAATCGTTGCTGCGCTCCAGCGACGCGCTCATCGTGGCCGGCTCCTCTCTCGTCGTGAACTCCGGCGTGCGCCTCGTGAACCGGGCGCGTCGACGCGGCATCCCTCTGATCATCGTCAATCGCGAGCCGACCCGCGCGGACGCCTGGGCCGATGTCACCATCGCCGCCGGCACCAGCGACGTGCTCCCCGCCCTGCAGGAGATGCTGTCGTGACCTATCTCACCCTCATCCGCCACGGTCAGACCGACTGGAACCTCGCCCGCCGCATCCAGGGGTCGACCGACATCCCGTTGAACGAGACGGGCCGCGAGGACGCGCGGTGGGCGGCAGAGAAACTCGCCGGCACGACGCACCATGCCGTCTACACGAGCCCGCTCGTGCGGGCGAGCGAGACCGCCGGCATCATCGCGGAGCGCCTGGGCTTGGAGATCGCCGGCGTGGTCCCCGACATCCGGGAGCGGGAGTTCGGCGAGGGCGAGGGCATGCTCGTCCCCGACTACATCTCGACCTACGGCGACTGGCACGCGGAGGTCCCCGGCGCGGAATCGCTGCACGAGGTCGGCGTCCGCGCCATCGCGGCGCTCCACCGCATCGCGCGCGACGCCCGGCGGAGGTCGGCGCCGCAGGCGGAGTCGGTGCTCGTGGTGACCCACGGCGGAGTCATCCGCGCCGTCATCGACCATGTCTCCGGCGGTACGCTCCCCCGGGACGGCGAGGTGCTGCGCAACGGCTCCGCGCGCCGGTTCGTCGCGGCACCCGGCTACCTCCGGCTGCTCGAGGAGACGCCCGTCCTCTGACGGGACGGTCAGCCGGCGCGGGAGACCACGGCGCGCGCGTGGCGCAGGACGGGCTCGTCCACCATGCGCCCCCGGAAGCGGAACACACCGCGCTCCTGCGCCGCAGCGGCGAGCACCTCGCGCGCCCATGCCACGGTCTCGGCGTCCGGGGCATATGCCGCCCGGATGACCGCGACCTGACTCGGATGGATGCATGCCGTCGCGCGGAACCCCGACGCCGCCGCATCGTTCGCCTCCCGCTCCAGCCCCGCGGTATCGCCGATGTCGACGTGCACCGCGTCGATCGCCGCCTTGCCGTGCGCACCGGCCTCCAGGAGCACCCGGGAGCGGGCGTAGCGCGCGATGTCGCGGTAGCCGCCCTCCGTGTTGCGGGACGAGGTGCCGCCGAGGGAGGCCACCAGATCCTCCGCGCCCCACATCAGTCCGGCGACCGCCGGGTGCGCGGCGATCTCGGGCGCCGCATGGATTCCGCGCGCCGTCTCGCACAGCGCGAGGAGGGTGAAGCCCGCGTCGAAGGCGTCCAGGCCCTCCGCGCTCTCCGTCTTCGCCACCATCACGGTCCGGAACGGCGAGCGAGCCAGGGCCTTGAGGTCGTCCGCGAACGCCGCGGAGTCCGGCGCATTCACCCGTACGATGACGCGCGCGGGGTCGAGGTCCGCGGCGACGATGTTCTCGCGGGCCTCGCTCTTCGCCTCCGGCAACACGGCGTCCTCCAGATCGAGGATCACGGCATCCGCCCGCTCCTGGGCCTTCGCGAAGCGTTCCGGGCGGTCCGCCGGGCAGAACAGCAGGGCAGGGCCGAGTTCGAAGGTCATGCGGCGTCCTCCTCCGGCCGGCAGCGCACCAGCACCGTCCGGACGGCCGTCGCGACCACCGTGCCGTCCTGATTGCGTCCGGTGTGCGCGATCTGCACGACGCCCTGGCCGGGACGGGACGACGACAGCCGCTTGTCGACGACGACGCTCTCGGTCGTGAGCGTGTCCCCGGCGAACAGCGGATGCGGGAAGGCGATGTCGCCGAGCCCGAGCTGCGCCACCAGTGTCCCCTGCGTGAGCTGGGCGACGGAGGACCCCACCATCGTCGACAGCGTCCACAGGGAGTTCATGAGGCGCGCGTGGAACGGTTCCTGGGAATCGGCGAACGCCGCGTCCAGATGCAGCGCCTGGGTGTTCATCGTCAGCGTCGTGAAGAGGACGTTGTCCGCTTCCGTAGCCGTGCGGCCGGGGCGGTGCACATACCGGACGTCGGTCTCGAACTCCTCGTAGTACAGGCCGCGCTGCACGATCTCGCGCATGGTCATGCCTCCACGCTACCGGGCGAGCCCGAGCGCCCTGGCGATCACGAGGAGCTGGACCTCCGTGGTCCCCTCGCCGATCTCGAGGATCTTGGAGTCACGGTAGTGGCGCGCCACCGGGAACTCGTTCATGAACCCGTTGCCGCCGAAGATCTGCGTCGCGTCACGGGCGTTGTCCATCGCCGCCTCGCCCGCGACGAGCTTGGCGATCGCCGCCTGCTCGGCGAACGCCTCTCCCGCGTCGCGGAGCCGTGCGGCATGGTGCCAGGCGAGTCGCGCCGTGTGCACGCGCGCCCGCATCCGTGCCAGCGTGAACTGGGCGTTCTGCCGAGTGCTGAGGGCGCTGCCGAAGATGGTGCGGCTCTTGGCGTACTCGACCGCCGCCTCCAGGCACCCCTCCGCCGCGCCGGTCGACAGAGCGGCGATCGCGATGCGGCCCTCGTCCAGGATGCTGAGGAAGTTGCGGAACCCGCTCCCCCGTTCGCCGAGGAGGTTACCCGCCGGAACCCGCGCTCCGTCGAACGTCAGCGGGTGGGTGTCCGACGCGTTCCACCCCACCTTGTCGTAAGGCGGTTCGACCGTGAATCCCGGGGTTCCGGTCGGGACGATGATCGTCGAGATCTCCTTGCGTCCCTCGTTCTGGCCGGTGACCGCGGTGACCGTCACGAACCGGGTGATCGGAGTGCCCGAGTTGGTGATGAACTGCTTGGAGCCGTCGATCACCCACTCGTCGCCGTCGAGCCGCGCCGTCGTCCGCGTCGCCCCCGCATCGCTTCCCGCCTCGGGTTCCGTGAGCCCGAACCCGGCCAGGGCACGACCGGCGAGGAGATCCGGCAGCAGCTCGCGCTTCTGCTCCTCGGTGCCGAAGCGGAACACGGGCATGGCTCCGAGGCTCACCCCCGCCTCCAGGGTGATCGCGATCGACTGGTCGACCCGTCCCAGAGCCTCGATGGCGAGGCCGAGCGCCATGTAGTCGCCGCCCTGCCCGCCGTACTCCTCGGGGAAGGGGAGTCCGAAGAGGCCGAGCTCTCCCATCTGCCGCACGACGTCCATCGAGAGCGTGTGCGTGCGATCCGCCTCATACGACTGCGGCGCGACGACCGTCTCGGCGAACTCGCGTACCATCGCGGCGAGCTCGCGCTCCTCCTCGGTGAGATCGTGCATCATCGGTCTTCCTCCGTCATCGTCACGCGGGCGACCGGTTGGTCGCGCCGCACCTGGTCGCCGACCGCGACCAGCAGCCGCACCACGCCGTCGTGCGGCGCGAGCACGGGGTGCTCCATCTTCATCGCCTCGATCGATACGAGGGGCGCTCCCGCGCGGACCGTCGCCCCGTCCTCGACGTGAACAGCCACGACCCCGCCGGGCATCGGGGCGCGAGCCTCGGGCTCCGTGGCCCTGGCTTCGCGTTCTGCGGCGGCGAGGCGCCTCCGCATCCGGCCGCGGCGGTCCAGGGGACGCAGCCGGAGCGTCCGTCCTTCCTCGCTGACCCATACCGCGCCCTCGGCGTCGCGGGCCGCCTGCACCCGGTCGGAGCGCACCAGGGGCGGCGTCCCGCGCGCGATCTCGTCGTCGTCGGTGAGCAGGGCGACGGGTTCGGGGGCGTGCGGCGCGGCCCCGAGACGCCATCCCGGGAGGCTCTGCCACAGCGGGCCGGCTCCCGCGTGCGCGGTGACCGCCTCGGGGCGGTTCTGCACCACGCCGGCGGCCGCCGCGAGCTGCGCCGCCGACGGAGGCACCGGCGCGAGCGGGAGCAGGGTCTCGATGAGGCCGGTGTCGAGGTCTCCCTCGCGC
The DNA here is from genome assembly GCF_004794355.1 of Microbacterium sp. K36. Taxonomy (NCBI): domain Bacteria; kingdom Bacillati; phylum Actinomycetota; class Actinomycetes; order Micrococcales; family Microbacteriaceae; genus Microbacterium; species Microbacterium sp. K36. The sequence goes on from NZ_SSDN01000099.1 coordinate 93,678, forward strand.
ACACGGCGATCCTGGAGGAGCCGGCGCAGGAACGCGATGTTGGTCTCCACGCCGAGCACGACGGTGCGCGCGAGAGCGTCGTCCAGACGCTGCAGCGCCGTCTCCCTGTCCTCCGCCCACGCGATGACCTTCGCGATCATCGGGTCGTAGAACCCGCTCACGACACTCCCCGACTCGATGGCCGCATCCACCCGGACGCCCGGAGGTGCCTCGAAGAGCAGCACGGTCCCCGTCGAGGGCAGGAACCCCCGTTCCGGCGACTCGGCGTACACTCGCGCCTCCACGGCATGGCCGGTCGTGCGGGGCTCGACGTCGAGTGGCTGTCCATCGGCCATGCGGAGCTGCAGCGCGACGAGGTCGAGTCCGGTGACCTCCTCGGTCACCGGATGCTCCACCTGCAGCCGGGTGTTCATCTCGATGAAGAAGACGTCTTCCGGGGCGTCCGCGTCGACGAGGAACTCCACGGTGCCGGCCCCGACATAGGCGACGCTCTCCGCTGCCCGCACCGCCGCCGCGAGCAGCCGGTCGCGGGTCGCGGACGGGATCCCGGCGGACGGCGCCTCCTCGATCACCTTCTGATGACGACGCTGGAGCGTGCACTCGCGCTCGCCGAGCGCCACGACGGTGCCGTGGACGTCGCCGAACACCTGCACCTCGATGTGTCGCGGTCGACGGATGAGACGTTCCAGGATGAGCGCGTCGTCGCCGAAGGCGGATGCCGCGACCCGTCGGGCGGAGCTGAGCGCGCTCGCCAGACCCGTGCTGTCGGCGACGACCTCCATGCCCTTCCCCCCGCCGCCCGCGCTCGGCTTCACGAGGAGCGGGAATCCGACAGCCTCCGCCTCCTCACGGATCTCCCCGTCAGACAGCCCGCGCGCGTCGAACCCCGGCACCACGGGCACGCCGCTGCGGCTCACGTGCTCACGGGCTCGCGCCTTGTCCCCCATGATCTGCAGGGCCTCGACGGTGGGACCGATGAAGACGATGCCGCTCTCCGCACACGCCTCCGCGAGCCCGACGCTCTCGGAGAGGAATCCGTAGCCCGGATGGACGGCCTCCGCTCCGGAGGCGCGAGCCGCCGCGATGACGGCATCGATGTCGAGGTACGACTCCGCGGCCGGTGCAGGACCGATCCGCACGGCGGCATCCGCCTCGCGGACGTGCGGCGCGTCCGCGTCCGCGTCGCTGTAGACCGCGATGCTGCGGATGCCGAGCTCGCGGAGGGTCCGGATGATCCGGCGCGCGATCTCGCCGCGGTTCGCGACGAGGACCGAGGAGAACGAGAGTTCGGGTGAAGGCGACATGGGGCTCACATCCGGAAGACGCCGAAGCGCGGCTCGGGCAGAGGACTGCGGGCGACGACGTCCAGGGCGAGTCCGAGGAGGTCACGCGTCTGCTCCGGATCGACGATGCCGTCGTCCCAGAGCCGTGCGGTGGCGTAGTACGGCTCGCCCTGCTCCTCATACTGCGCCCGGATCGGCTCCTCGAACGCCGCACGCTCCTCCGCGGTCCACGACTCCCCTCGCGCCGAGAGCTGGTCGTCCTTCACGGTGGCGAGCACCGAGGCGGCCTGAGGTCCGCCCATGACCGAGATCCGACTCGCGGGCCAGGTCCAGAGGAACCGCGGAGAGTAGGCACGTCCGCACATCGAGTAGTTGCCCGCTCCGAAGGAGCCCCCGATGATGACGGTGAGCTTCGGGACGCGGGTGGTCGCGACGGCCGTGACCATCTTCGCCCCGTCTTTCGCGATGCCACCGGCCTCCGCATCGGAGCCGACCATGAACCCGGTGATGTTCTGCAGGAAGAGCAGGGGGATGCCCCGCTGATCGCAGAGCTCGATGAAGTGCGCGCCCTTGAGCGCGGACTCGCTGAACAGCACGCCGTTGTTCGCGACGATGCCGACGGGGTGGCCGTGCAGGCGCGCGAAACCCGTCACCAGTGTGGTGCCGTACTCGGCCTTGAACTCATGGAACGTGTCGCCGTCGACGAGGCGTGCGATGACCTCGCGCACGTCGTAGGAGGCGTTGACGTCCACCGGAACGACGTCATACAGGGAGCCGGCCTCCGCGGGCGGTCGACTGTCGCCGACGTGCCAGGCCGGGGCGAGCGGCGGCGGCAGCGTGGCGACGATGTCGCGAAGGATCTCCAGGGCGTGCTCGTCGTCGTCGGCCAGGTGATCCACGACGCCGCTGCGACGGGCGTGCAGCTCCCCTCCCCCGAGCTCCTCCGCCGTGACCACCTCGCCGATCGCCGCCTTCACCAGCGGTGGCCCGCCCAGGAAGATCGTGCCCTGTCCACGGACGATGACGGTCTCGTCGCTCATCGCCGGAACGTAGGCGCCCCCGGCCGTGCACGAGCCGAGGACCGCTGCGAGCTGCGGGATGCCCTGCGCGGACAGCCGCGCCTGGTTGAAGAAGATGCGTCCGAAGTGCTCCCGATCCGGGAACACCTCATCCTGGCGGGGAAGGAAGGCCCCACCCGAGTCGACGAGGTAGAGGCAGGGCAGGCGGTTCTCCAGGGCGATCTCCTGCGCGCGCAGATGCTTCTTCACGGTGAGCGGATAGTAAGTCCCGCCCTTCACGGTGGCGTCGTTGCAGACCACCATGACGTGCCGGCCGTGGACCAGGCCGATCCCGGCGATGACACCGGCCCCGGGCGCCTCGCCGCCGTACAGGCCGTCGGCCGCGAGCGGCGCGACCTCGAGGAACGGACTGTCCTCGTCGAGGAGGCGCGCCACCCTGTCGCGAGGAAGCAGCTTGCCGCGGGCGACATGGCGCTCACGGGAGGCCGACGGCCCGCCCTGCGCTGCCGCGGCGAGACGGTCGCGGAGCTGCTGGGCGAGCGCTTCCTGGGTTGCCGGCATCGTGACGTCCTCCTCGACCCACGTCGCGCCGAGCGTGAACCTGGCGCACTGCATGCATTCTCGGTTAGTGTTCACTAACCCGTTGATTCAGGTTAGCGAGGATTAACTGAAATGACAAGCCCCGCCACCGCCCGCGACCGCGCCAAGGCGGAACGCTCCGACGCGCTTCTGCACGCCGCGGCACGGCTCTTCGCCGCGCGCGGGTACAGCGGCGTGAGCCTGGAGGACATCGGCGCCGCCGTCGGCGTGTCCGGCCCCGCGGTGTACCGCCACTTCGCCGGGAAGCAGGCCCTTCTCGGCGCGGTCCTGGTCAAGGTCAGTCAGGATCTCGTCGCGGGCGGACGACGCGTGTCCGAGGAGCCGACGGCAGCCGACGAGCGGATGCGCGGACTCATCCGCTTCCATGTCGACTTCGCGCTCGGCAACGCCGAGGTGATCCAGGTGCAGGATCGCGACCTCGCCTTCCTCGACGACGACGACCGCGCCGAGGTCCGTCGCCTGCAGCGCGCCTACATCGAGCTCTGGATGGACGCTCTCGCCGCCCTGGATCGTCCAGAGTCCCTGGACCGCGACGAGCTGCGGCTGCGCGTGCAGGCATGCTTCGGTCTCATCAACTCGACCCCGCACAGCACGCGAGCCGCGACGAGAAGACACACGGCCACCGCGACCGTGCTGGTCGCGATGGCCGAGGCCGCGCTGCGCGCCGCTAGCTGAGCAGCATCGCCCGTCCCGGATCCTCGAGGATGTCCGCCACGCCCTTGAGGAACGTCGCGCCCTCAGCCCCGTCCACGAGGCGGTGGTCGAAGGACAGGCTCAGCGTCATGAGCTGACGCAGCGCGATCTCCCCGCGATGCTCCCACGGCTGCCGACGCACGGCGCCGACCGCGAGGATGCCGGACTGCCCCGGCGGGAGGATCGGCGTTCCAGCGTCCACCCCGAACACACCGATGTTCGACAGCGAGAACGTACCTCCGGCGAGTTCGGCCGGCGAGGTCTTCCCCGCACGCGCGGTCTCCGCGAGCGCGCGGATCGCTGCCGAGAGCTCCACCAGGTTCATCCGCTCCGCGTCCCGGATCATCGGCACGATGAGACCGCGGTCGGTCGCGGCGGCGATGCCGAGGTCGACGAAGCCGTACTCGACGATCTCCCCGGACTCCTCATCCCACCGCGCGTTCAGGCCCGGAGCACGGCGCAAGGCGAGGCAGGCCGCCTTCGCGACGACGGCGAGCGGGCCGATCCGATGCTCCGCGAGCGTTCGGTCCTCGCGGAGGCGTGCCAGCATCTCCATGGTCGCCGTCACATCGACCGTGTGGAACACCGTGACGTGCGGGGCGGTGAAGGCGCTCTGCACCATCGCCGCCGCCGTGTGCTTGCGGACCCCGCGGATCGGGATGCGCGTCTCCCGCGGCCTCCCCTCCGCGCGCGGGAGAGTTCCGGACATCGGGGTGGTCTCGCGCTCGGGCGTCCCGGCGGGCCGAGACGGCTCCGCTCCGATGCGCTCCGCGTACGCATCCACATCTGCCCTCGTGATCACGCGGTCACCGACTTCCGCGGCGACGAGGACGAGGTCGACGCCCCGTCGCTTGGCGTAGGCGCGCACCGGAGGGGTGGACCGTGGTCGCTCCAGAAGGGGCTCGACCGCGACCGATGGCGTCGCGTCGTGCGGCGCCGCCTCGAGAACGGCCGTGTCGGCCGCCGAGGCCACCGGGGCGACACTCCGGCGCCGCGCCCGGCGCGCGGGGCGTCCGCTCGAGGTCGGGGCGGCTCCGTAGCCCACGAGGTTCGGCTGCGCCTTCTCCGCGGAGGAATCCTGCTCGCCACCGGACGGCGCCTCCCGAGGGTCGTCCCCCTCGATGTCGAAGGCGATCAGCGGCGCTCCCACGGCGACGGTCTCTCCCGCGTCCGCGTGCAGGGTCGACACCGTGCCCTCGTATGGCGACGGCAGCTCGACGACGGCCTTGGCCGTCTCGACCTCCGCGAGGGTCTGGTTCAGCGCGACGCTGTCGCCGGGCGCGACGAGCCACTGCACGACCTCGGCCTCGGTGAGTCCTTCGCCGAGGTCGGGGAGACGGAATTCGGCGATCATGCGTCTGCTCCCGTCAGGCTGTGCGGGCGATCCATCACGCGGTCGACCGCATCGAGGATCCGGTCGAGGTCCGGCAGGTGGTACTTCTCGAGCTTGGCCGGCGGGTAGGGCACGTCGTGGCCGGTGACCCGCAGCGGAGCGGACTCCAGGTACTCGAAGCAGCGCTCGGTCACGCTCGCGATGACCTCCGCGGCGAGTCCGGCTTCCCGAGAGGCCTCGTGCGCCACGATTACACGCCCGGTCTTGCGCACCGAGGCAGCGACGGAGTCGTAGTCCACCGGCGAGAGCGACCGCAGGTCGATCACCTCCAGGGCGATGCCCTCGTCCTCCGCGGCTTCGGCCGCCTGCAGCGCGGTGCTCACCATGGCCCCGTAGGTGAGGACGGTGACGTCGGTGCCCGGGCGCACCACCCGCGCGATGCCCATCGGCGGGGCATCCGCGAGCGGGGCCTCCAGGTCGACCTCCCCCTTGTGGTGATAGAGGCGCTTGGGCTCGAAGAACACGACGGGGTCGTCCGAGGCGATCGCCTGGCGAAGACTCCGGTAGGCGTCCTCCGGGTTCGACACGGCGACCACCCGAAGGCCGGCCGTGTGGGCGAAGTAGGCCTCCGGAGACTCGGAATGATGCTCCGCGGCACCGATGCCGCCGGCCCAGGGGATCCGGATCGTGATCGGCATCTTCACCCGCCCCTGGGTGCGGTAGTGCAGCTTCGCGACCTGAGAGACGATCTGGTCGAAGGCCGGGTAGACGAACCCGTCGAACTGGATCTCGACGACCGGGCGGTAGCCGCGGAACGCGAGGCCGACGGCTGTGCCGACGATCCCGGACTCCGCGAGAGGCGTGTCGATGACTCTGGCCGCCCCGAACTCGTCGAGGAGGCCGTCCGTGATCCGGAAGACGCCGCCGAGCTTGCCGATGTCCTCCCCCAGCAGCACGACCTTCTCGTCGTCGCGCATCGCCTGGCGGAGACCGGCGCCGAGCGCCTTGCCGAGAGTGAGCTCGGTCATGGTCACGCCTCGCCCTCGAACGACGCAAGATAGGCGGCGTACTCGTCGCGCTGCCGCTCCAGACCCGTGTGCGGCTCGGCGTAGACGCCGTCGAAGACCGCCAGCGGCGGACGGGTGACCATGCCCAGGCAGGTCGCGCGCATCTCCTTGGCGATGGCGTCCGCAGCCGCCTGCGTCTCGGCGACGTGCTCCGCGGTGAGGTCGCCGGTGGCGCGGAGGTACGCCTCGAGGCGCGCGATGGGGTCGCGGCGCCGCCACGACTCCAGTTCGGCCTCGTCCCGGTACCTGGTGGGGTCGTCCGCGGTGGTGTGCGGACCCATCCGGTAGGTCACCGCCTCGATGTACGCCGGCCCCTTCCCGGAGCGCGCGTGCTCCAGCGCCCAGCGCATCGCCGCCAGGCACGCGAGGACGTCGTTCCCGTCCACGCGGAGGCTCGGGATCCCGAATCCGGGGGCGCGTCCCGCGATCGGGTACTGCGACTGCACCGCGACCGGCTCGGAGATGGCCCAGTGGTTGTTCTGGCAGACGAACACGACCGGCGCCTGGTAGGACGCGGCGAAGATCATCGCCTCGTTCACGTCCCCCTGACTGGTGGCCCCGTCTCCGAAGTAGGTCACGGCGACCTCCGGGGCCTTCTCGTGCCGGATGCCGAGGGCGTACCCGACCGCGTGCAGGGTCTGCGCGCCGATGATGATCTGCAGCGGAGCGACCCGCAGGACCGCGGGATCGTAGGCGGCACCCTCCTCGCCGCGCCACATGCGCACGTAGTCCCCCGGCTGGGCGCCGCGGGCGTAGATCACGCCGGTCTCGCGGTAGCTCGGGAAGACGTAGTCCTGGGGATCGAGGGCCCGGGCGGTGCCGATCTGCGTGGCCTCCTGGCCCTGGCACGGCGCCCAGAGCCCGAGCTGACCCTGGCGCTGCAACGCGACGCCCTCGGCGTCGATGCGGCGGAGGATGATCATGTCGCGATGGAGGGCGCGCAGCTGCACGGCGTCGACATCGGCGACGAACGGGTCGAGGCGGGCGTTCGGGACACGCGTCCCGTCCGGAGCAAGGATCCGCTCCGAGAGCTCCAGATCCTGGGCGGTGTCCGCGATGGGGGTGGTCTGCGGCGACATCATCGTCCTCCTCGTCCCTGGCGGCCCTCGTGGGGCGACGCGCAATGGAGCCGGCGTCATCACCGGCATGGTCTGAGGGTACGTCTGGTCAACACCTCGCTCAAGCAATTCAATGCCGATTGAGCATGTTGCGCATTTTTCTCCGATGCCGTGCTGCTAGGGTTTGGCACTATGCCTGGATTGGACCGGATCGACCTGGAGCTTCTCGCCGCCCTCGCCGACGACCCGCGCGTGACGATCGTCGCTCTCGCCGAGCGCATGAGCCTGTCGCGCAACACCATCCAGGCGCGGATGGCCCGGCTGGAGCAGAGTGGCGTCTTCCTCTCCTACGAGCGCGCCTTCTCCCCCGACGTCCTGGGGTTCCCGCTGCAGGCGTTCGTCAGCATCGGCGTCCGCCAGACCGAGCTCCCCCGCATCATCAACGAGCTGGCGCGGATCCCGGAGGTCGTCCAGGCGCACGGCCTGAGCGGCTCCATCGACCTGCTGGCGCGCGTGGCGTGCCGCGACGCCCGTCATCTGTTCGACACGGACGCCCGGATCCTCTCCATCGAGGGTGTGGAGCGGACCGAGACCTCGCTCGCCATGGGTGAGGTGATCCCGTTCCGGGTGGCCGGGCTCATCGGCCTCGCGCGACGGGAATCCTGAGGAACCGACGGATCGCCCCGGCCGCTTCCGCCGGGGTCTCGTAGTGGATCAGGTGACCCACCTGGGCGATCTCGACGAGAGACGCGTCAGGGAAGAGCGTCACCAGCTTCCGCTCCGCCTCGATGGGGGTGATGTCGTCGCGCTGTGCCGCGATGAGGAGTGTGGGCACGTCGATCGCGGGGGCGAACTCCGTGACGTCGTGCGAGACGCTCGCGACGAAGGCGTCGTGCAGCACGTCGCGATCGGAGAACCGCGAGAAGTAAGTGTCGTGCTGGTCGTGGATGAAGCGGCGCAGCTCCGGATCCCGCGTCTTGGCCATGGTCATGCTCATCACGCGGACGATCACCCGGTTCCGCAGCAGCGCGGTCCCGATCCGCGGCGGAAGCTGGGCGCCGAGCGCGTAGTAGAGCACCGCCAGCCGGGTCATGATCCCCTTCGGCCCCTCCAGCGCCGGTGCACCGATGGGGTTCACGAGGATCAGGCGCGGCGTCTCCAGTCCTCCGGCGACGGCGGCCGCGCTCACGATGGAGCCGAAGGAATGGCCGAGGATGACGGCACCCGGCGCCGTGGCCGCGGCGAAGTCGGTCAACCACCCCGCGTACTCCTCCAGGTCGTGGCGACGACCGGGCAGCGGCGCGGACTCCCCGAATCCGGGCAGATCGGGCGCGAGCACGCGGAGCTCCGGAAGGAAGGCGAGGACCGACTCGAGGCCGTGGTGCTCGCCTCGGAAGCCGTGAACCGCGATGACGGTCGTCTCGGCGTCGTCCGGACCGTAGACCCAGTACGCCGTCGTTCCCCCGCGCACCTCCACCTCCTGGCGCTGCACCGGAATCCGGCTCAATCGCTCCGCATACGGGGAAGGCACACTCATGGTCCGAGTCTACGAGGCCTCGGCACTCCCGCCTTCCCGACGGATACCCCCGGGGCGTCCCCATCGTCTTGTCAGTGGCGTGGGTTAGTGTCCAAGAAGCCCCGGCCGCCCGGACGAGGCGCAGCAAGGAGTGTCGGTGCAGTTCACATCCACGGACATCGAGCAGGTGGAGTCCACCTGGCAGCAGTTCGTGCCCTCGGCGACCCTCCAGGACGTGGACCCCCGCCGGTTCCGCTTCGACTGGCGCTCGGTGGAGGCGGCGTCCATGTCGCTCGTCCGCTATCAGCTCGCGGCCCAGGTGCACTCCCGCGCCCAGCCGGAGGATCAGCTGCTGGTGTGTCGGGTCGATGCCGCCGATGCCCGGATCTGGTCCGGCCGGCAAGGGCTCGACGCGGGTCAGCCGTGGCTCACGGACGGCGTCCGGGTCGAGGCGAAGTGGAATCAGGTGGCCCGCGTCCGTGCGCTCGTGTTCGATCGCGCGGCGGCGCGCGACTCGATCAGGCAGATCACCGGCGACGACCGCCTCGAGCTCCGCGCCACCGGGCTCGCTCCGCACACACGCGAGGACGGGGCGCGGTGGGAGCGGATGTTCTCCTACATCGACGGCTCGTTCGGTCCGGATGGCGCCGACCCCCTCATCGCCGCCGAGCTCGAGCGCCACGCCCTGCTGCTGACCATGTCGGCGTTCCCCACCACCTTCAGCGAGTCGCTGCACCGTCCGGCCCAACGCTCCGCGGCGCCGGCCTCGGTGCGTCGCGCCCTCGCGTTCATCGAGGACAACGCACACCTGCCCATCACGGTGGACGACGTCGCGGCGGCGGCCTACATGTCCACCCGAGGCCTGCAGTATGCCTTCCGCCGCGCGCTCGACATGACGCCGAACGAGGCTCTGCGGCGCGCCCGGCTCGACGGCGCGCATCGGGATCTGCGACACGGCAAGGGCACGTCGGTGTCCGCGATCGCGCGCCGGTGGGGTTTCAGCAACGTCTCCCGCTTCGCCGTGGCGTATCGCGAGGCGTACGGGAATCCGCCCGTTCTCACCGCTATGTGACGGGAGACTGACACCGCGCGCATACTCTGTTCGCAGCAGACGGCGCGTCGCCCTGATGCGCACGATGTCGTGCGCAAATTGGCTAGAGTCCAAGTATCCCCGGGAGCGGTCTGCCGTCTTCCCCCCACGTTCCCAAGGAGCGCCATGAACATTCCCGCAGCCCCCGCCGCGAAGGTCGGCTGACCATGGGCAGCCTGTACTACGGCGACACCCAGACGCCGATCCAGATCGAAGACCGTGCGCTCGCCCACCTCAAGGTGGTCATCGCCACGAAGCTGCGCCGAAACGAGAGCTTCACGCTCTCCTGGCGCCACCCCGAGGGCGATGCCCCCGGCCGGTCCACGCTGTGGCTGCACCCGTCGATCCCGCTCCGGTTCGTCTTCGACGAGGCCGAGACGCCCGAGCTGAGCCGACGCTGGATCGAGGAGCTCGCGCACTCCGCGAACTCGAGCGGGGGCATCACCCTCGTCGAGGAACATCTCGAAGGCGCGGACGTCGTCTGATGAGAAGGGCCGCGGGTTCTCCCGCGGCCCTTCCCCTTTCCGTCTGCGTCCGTTCAGAGCCCTTCGTCGGAACTCGAGCTGACGGACCGCCGGGTCGTGGGCTCCCCGGTCGCCGGGTCGACGTACGTCCGCGACACCGTCTCCGTGCGGCGCCGGCGCGCGAGCAGCACGATGCCGATGAGGAAGATGATCACGCCGGCACCCATGAGGATGTAGCCGACCATGTCCAGGTCGACCCACGGCACGTCGACGTTGATCGCGAACACGAGGATCGCTCCGATGACGAAGAGCGCGATTCCGCTGCCGATGCTCATAGTCTCTCCCGTTCCCGCGGCGCGGTGCCGCTCTCGGGGAGCATGTCAGCTCCCCGAGGCCTCGAGGAGGGGCTTGACACGGGCGCGCTCAGAGCTTTCGGAGCACGCTCACGCGGCGCCGGACTTCGGCTGACGAGCCCAGAGATCCGGACCGAAGACCTCGTACTCGATGCGCTCCGGCGCGATGCCGCGTGCCGTCAGAGCGCTTCGGATCGCCTGCATGAACGGCAGCGGCCCGCACAGGAACACGCGCGCCGTCGGCGGGAGGTCGATGTCGGCGAGATCCATCCGGCCGGAACGCACCGCCGGCCCCTCCGCTGCGCCCCCGGTGTACCAGGTCAGGGTGCGGACGTCGTTCAACCGCTGCGCGTGGGCGCGCACGTCCGACACCAGGGCGTGGGTCTCCGGCTCGCGGTCCACGTGGAACAGGTGCACCGACCGGTCGGGACGCCGTCGCGCGAGGTCGCCCACCATCGCTGCGACGGGCGTGATGCCGATTCCCGCCGAGATGAGGACCAGCGCGTCATCGGAGTCATCGAGGAGCAGGTCCCCGGCAGGCTGGGAGACGTCGAGCACCGTTCCGACGTGGGCGTTCTCGTGCAGCCAGGTCGACACCTGCCCGTCCGGTGCGCCGTCCGCGCCGCGCACGCGCTTCACGGTGACGCGCAGTGCCGCCTCGGGCGTCGACGAGGAGATCGTGTACTGCCGGGGCTGGCGCGTGCCGTCAGGGAGGTTGACGGCGGCGGCCACGTACTGCCCGATGCGATGGGGCGCTCGGCGACCGTCCACCGGCTCCAGGGTGAGGGAGATGACGTCGCGAGCCTCCTCCACGCGGTCGACGACCCGGTGCGGTCGCCACGGGTGGTCCGGATCCGTGCCGGCGTCCGCGTAGAGCCGCGCCTCCTCGGCGATGAGGGAGCAGCCGAAGAGCCAGTACACCTCGTCCCACGCCGCATGCACTGCCGGCGTGATCGCGTCGCCGAGTACGTCATCGACCGCGGCCAGGAGATAGCGGCCCACGATCGTGTACTGGCGCGCCGAGATACCCAGCGAGACGTGGCGGTGGGCGATACGCCGCATCACCGGGGAGAAGTCCGGCGCGTCGGGATCGATGAGGTGCACGGCGAACGCCACGACGGACGCCGCCAGCGCCTTGGGTTGATCGCCCTGGACCTGATGCGCGCGGTTGAAGACGTTCAACAGCTCAGGATGCGCCTCGAACATCCGCCGGTAGAACAGGGTGGTGATCTCGTCGGCGTGAGCGGCGACGACGCCGGCGGTGGCGCGGACGATGACTTCGGAGTCCGTGGAGAGCTGCATGGCTGCCTTTCGGTCGGTGTCCGTTCAGCCTCTCGACGACGAGCGCGCCACGTCGCCGCGGATACCGTGGAAAACCGGACTCCGACCCGCTTTCACCTCACGTAGCCGTAGGACTCGACCCGCGGGAATGCGAGCCCATCGCCTTCGCCGGTCCACACGCCGGTGAAGCGCAGCACGACATCGTCTCCGGCGTCGAGCGGTCCGTTCCACGTGACGGTGTTCTCCGCCGCGGAAGGGCGGCCGGAGGTCGCCTCCAGCGTCGACGCTGCCCAGGTCGAGTCGTCGAGGAGGCCGTCCAGGCGGAACGTGAGCGCGCTCTTCGTCGAGTCGACCTCGCCGTTGTTGAGGAACTGCATGGTGTACGTCACGGTGTCCCCCACCTGGGGATCGGTCGGGCTCATGTTGAACGTGTACTGGAAGAAGAGACAGGCGGGCCCGACACGCTGCGCGAGCACGCCCGTGCTCAGCGCCTTCGACACGGCCGGGTCCGCAGCTGTCGCCTCCGCGTGAGCGGCGGGAGCGAGCACCGCACCACCGAGCGAGAGAGCGGCTGCGACGCCGAGGGCGGCAGAGGGACGGGCAATGAGCGTCTTGTTCATGAGAGATGCCTTTCTCCGACGGGCTGCGGCGTCGGCGTGGTCGTCGAGGGAGACTCCTCGACGACCACTAGACGCCGAATGGCGCGATCGATCACGCGACGACGGTGAAGTCGTCGCGTGATCGATCGGCGTGGCCCCTCCCGGCCCTCAGTCGCCGGTGCGCGAACCCGCGACCCGGTGACGGACGCCGAGCGCCACGACTCCGGCGAGCAGCAGCAGCGCTCCCAGGAAGATCGGGCCGGTCGGCCCCTCGGCCCCGGTCAGGGCAAGCTCACCGCCGGGCGTGGGCGGAGGAGTGACCGCGGTCCCGTTGGTGAGCACGACCGCGACCGTCGCGTCTTCGGAGATCGTGAGCGTGGCACCGCCGTCGCCGACGTCGACTCCCGCGCCGGTGAAGCGCGGGCTCTTCCACGTGACGCCCTCCACGGAGCTCGGCGCCTTCTCGCGGAGCGTGACGACCGTTCCCGCCGGCAGATCCGCGAGTCCGTCGCTCTTCCCAGCGCGGAGCGCGAGTTCACCGGTGACGGGCTGTCCCGCGAGCTCGTACGAGTACTCCACGGTGAAGGTCTGGTGCGCGGGAACGAGGGAGGCCCCGGCCCCGGTGAGCTTCTTGGTCACCGTGAAGCCCCCGACCGGCGGCGGCGTGACCGTCGTCGGGTTGGTGAGCGTCACCGCGACCGTCGTGCCCCGTGCGATGGTGACGGTGGCGCCGCCATCGGTGATCGCCACATCGGTGCCGGAGAAGACCGGCGCCTGCCAGGTCACGCCGTCGACGTCCGCCGGCGTGACCTCAGACAGCGTGACGACCGTTCCCGCCGGCAGATCCTCGAGACCATCGGTCTGCCCGGACCGCAAGGCGAGCTCGCCCTCCACCGTCTGTCCTGCGCGCTGGTACGAGTAGGCCACCCGGAACTCGCGGTCGTCGGGCACCAGAGCCGCGCCGGAACCGCTGACCTCCTTGGTCACGGTGAACCCGCCGACCGGGAGCACCCCTTCGCCATCTCCCCCGCCCTGGGAGTAGATGACCGGTGTGCTCTCGGTGACCCACCGGGAGCCGGTCACGGTGTTGTGAAACGCATCACCGGGACGGACGTCGGTGGGCAGAGCCGTCTTGTAGCGGAGCACGTAGATCGCGTCGGCGACGATCGGCGCGTCCACCGTCACCGTGAACGACTCGGAGCTGAGCTCCGTGACGGTGAAATCGCTGCCCGACTGCAGCGCCGTGGACACGGTGTACTTGCCTCCCGCCCAGTCCTTCGCGAGCACGTACGCCACGGTGACGGACGCGGGATCGAGCACGAGACCGGCCGTGAACGTGTCGGTGAGCGTCGGGGCCTCCCCGGCCAGCGCGGAGGACGGGATGTTCACGCCCCACGCGATGTTCCGACCGTCGAGCGTCACGTCGCCCCACTTGGTCGGGGTCGACGGCGCCGGGAACTCCGGGACCGGTCCGATCCCGCCGGGGACGTCGACCGGAACGACGGTTCCGCCGCCCGTCGTGAACGGGATCTCCGTCAGCGTGGTCTCCTCGTCCGCCCTGGCACGGAAGTGCAGTGTGCCGCTGACGTCGGTGTGGCTGTCCACGTAATCCGTGAGCGTGCACACGAGCTCACCGGTCGACACCTCGCAGGTTCCGACGGTCTGGCCGTCTGGCGCCGTCAGGGCGAAGGAATCGCGCACCCCGGTCAGGCTCGGGCTCGTCGGAAAGGCGAGGCGGAACGTGTCCCCCGCAGTCGCCGTGTCCGGCACTGCCCAGGTCGCTTCGAACGCGATCCGGTCCCAGACCTTGATCTGGTCGGTGGGTTCGGTGATGGTCAACGAGGTGATCCCGGTGACCTCCGCAGCGCGGGCCGTCGCCGGCGTCGCGATGACGGCCGCCAGGGCCGCCAGACAGATCGCGAGCAGAGCACCCGCGAACGTCGTCAGGCGCGTTCCCCGCGCGCCCGATCTGATTGCGTGCTGAATGACTGGCACTTTCGACTCCCCAGATGATCGATGAACTCGCGCGGACGGCTTCTGCCGCGCGAGTGATGTCCCCAGGAAGGGATGCAGAACGGCGCGTTCTGTTACGCGGTTCGGCCGAACGGGTTTCTCGCGGCACACGCAATATGCCGTGATCCTGCGGAAAACGGCGTCATGAAACGGTCACCTCGTCATCTCTCCTGTGACGGATCGCTTCCCCTTCCGACGCGTCCGTCCGTCTGTAGAGGCATTCGCCGTCTACCTGGTGCCGGGGGCATCGTTGTCTCTCCCCGCTCCCGGCACCTCCTTTCGCAGCGCATCGATGCTCCACCGGTAGCGCTTCAGCCCCGTGAGCAGGATCGCGGCGGCCGTGAAGACGAAGACCGGGTACCGGAACGGCGCGAGCGGCCCGAGGAAGACGAGCATCGTCACGCCGAACGTCACCGTGAGCAGCGCGGCGGCTCCCGCCGCGATCCGGGTCCACAGCCCGATGGCCAGCAGCAGAGCGAGGACGGTCTCCAGAGCCGTCGCCAGCACGGCCGCCGTGTCCACCACCACGTCGACGGGGACAGGGACGAGCTGAGCCGTGTACGCCCGGAAGATCGTCCACGATCCCCACGACACGCCTTCAGCCCCCGGGCCGCCGATGACCCCGAAGCGGTCGGCGACCGCGAGGGCGAAGCTCGCCGCGATCGCGAGACGCAACACGAGCTGCCCCACGTCCTCGATCCGACGACGCGTCTCCGCGTTCGGCACACTCGTGGTCGTCATGGCTCCTGCTCCGATCCGGAGGCCGATGGGCGTCGAGACCTCCAGAGGAGAGACGGAAGAACGCGGCGACGATTACGACAGACGAGGCCAGGGAGTAGGGCGGGTCGGACTTGAACCGACGATCGTTGGGTTATGAGCCCACTGCCTTAACCAGCTTGGCCACCGCCCCGTACCGCCCCAGCCTAGCGGGGCGAGGTCTCACGCCTCGCTCGCCTCGGTGTGCGTGGCCACGTGCTCCAGGTAGATCGTGGCATTCGCCAGCAGCGAGGCGCGTTCGTCGTCCGAGAGCGCCCTGCGCACCTTCGCCGGCACGCCTGCCACGAGGGAGCCCGGCGGCACCTCGGTCCCACCGAGCACCACGGCACCGCCGGCGACCAGGCAGCCCTCTCCGATCACCGCGCCGCTGAGGACGACGGCCCCCATCCCGATGAGAGAGCCGTCACCGATCGTGCAGCCGTGCACGACAGCGTTGTGCCCGATCGACACCCGTGACCCGACGAGGACGGGATGCCCGGCGTCGACGTGGATCGACACGTTGTCCTGCACGTTGCTGCCAGGTCCGATGACGATCGGCGAGGAGTCACCGCGGAGCACCGCGTTGTACCAGACGCTGGCACCGGCTCCGAGAGACACCGCGCCGACGATGCGGGCGCCGTCCGCGACGAAGGCGGTGTCGTCGAGCTCGGGGGTGCGATCCGGGAGGGCGAGGACGGAGGCTCCGGCAGCGATGCTCATGAGGCGAGACTACCCTCACTTCCCCGGAATCACGCGGAAGTGAGTGGAGCCTCAGCTTCCTTGCGGAATGCCTGAGCCTGAGTAACGTTGTACTCGTCAGACAGAGAATTCATTCGGAGGAGCAAGAAGATGAGCAAGGCCCAGACCGTTTCCACCACCGCCATCGACCCGACTGTGGCCGCCGGTGCGGCGCAGTTCCTCTCCCCCGTCGTCCTCGGCCTCCAGGCGCTGACCGTCAACGGCAAGCAGGCGCACTGGCACGTCCGCGGCGCCAACTTCGTCGGCGTGCACGAGCTGCTCGACACGATCGTCGCCCACGCCGGAGACTTCGCCGACACCGCCGCCGAGCGCATCGTCGCTCTGGGCCTTCCGATCGACGCGCGCGTGAACGCCGTCGCCGAGAAGGCAGGCGCCACCGGCGTTCCGGCCGGCTTCGCGCAGTCGGACGAGCTGATCCGCGCCGTGATCGCCGACATCGACGCGATCCTCGTCGATGTGAAGGCGGCCGTCGAGGGCCTCGACGAGGTCGACCTCACGAGCCAGGACGTGGCGATCGAGATCCAGCGCGGGCTGGAGAAGGACCGCTGGTTCCTCGTGTCGCACATCGCGGCCTGATACCACGTTCACGACGAAGGGCGGCTCCCTACGGGGCCGCCCTTCGTCGTGTGCGCGCCGCCTCACGCGACGTGTGTGAGGCGACCGCCGAGCAGCGTGGTGGTCACAGGCATCGTCCGGAGCCCCGCCGCGTCAGCGGTGCGAGGATCACTCCCGACGACCACGATGTCCGCGCTCTGACCGGGACGGAGCGACGTGCGGACACTCGCTTCGAGGGCCTGATCCAGCGTCACCCGCTCCTCCGGATGCCAGGCGACCCGGTCGTCGTCGGTCCGCCACACCGCCGCGGCGATCGCATGCCAGGGGTCGAGCGCCGCGACCGGCGCATCGGAGCCGAAGCGCACCTCCGCACCCGCCGACAGCAGCGAGGCGAGCGGGTAGCCGATCGCGGTCTGCTCCGCCCAGTGGTGCTCGACCAGGTCACGGTCGTCCACCGCATGCTGGGGTTGGACGCTCGCGCGCACCCCGAGCCGGGCGAATCGGGCGAGGTCAGCGTGCCGCACCAGTTGCGCATGCTCCATCGACCCTGTGGCACCGGATGCGCCGAAGGCGTCGAGGGCCGCCGTCACAGCGCGATCGCCGATCGCGTGCACGGCGACCTCGATCCCCGCTCCCGCCGCAGTGGTCAGCAGCGCCGTGAGCTCGTCCGGAGGCACCGTCAGCACCCCGTAGTTCGCGGGGTCGCCGGGGTAGGAGTGTGAGCACGCCGCGGTACGGGTGCCGAGCGAGCCGTCGCTGATGACCTTCAACGACCCGACCCGCACGAGGGATCCGACCAGCCCGGTCGGATCCGACACCGCAAGGCGCTCCCCCGTGCGGAGACCCGCGGTGATCGCCCGATCGAGATCCGCCGGATAGAACGCGAACTCGACGCGGTGCGCGGCGAAGCCCGCGAGGATCCGTCGCGGCCAGGCATCGGCGTTCCACGCCATGTCGAAGTCGACCAGACCGGTCACGCCGCGTGCCGCGGCCGCTGCCCCCGCACGGATGACCCCCTCATCGCTGTGGGCAGGATCGACGGCATTGAGCCGACGGGAGATCTCGAACGCGTCCTCCTCGCGGAGCAGACCGTCGTCCCCGCGGAAGCCCTCGCGCGCCAGAGCCGCCGAGTTCAGCCAGACGCTGTGCACGTCCGCGTTGATCAGGTAGGTGGGCACGGCGCCGGTCTCGGCATCGAGCACAGCCACGGATGGCCGATCCGGCCACAGCGCGTCCCGGAACCCCGTGCCGATCCGTCGGCCGTCCGGCAGCACGGGCGCGTCGCGCATCAACCTCGCGGCCCCGGCGGCTGAGTCCGCCGCGCCAAGCGGCACGCGCTCCGCGGCGAGGGCCCACTGCACGGTGTGCACATGGTTGTCCCAGAGCCCGGGCACCGCCCAAGCACCGTCGGCTTCGATGACCTCGCCGCGCGCCGGCAGGGCCCCGGTCGGCGCGATGTCGACGATGCGTCCGTCGGCGAGGTGGAGGTCGACCGGCTCATCGTCCAGCAGGAACTCCCGCCCCGGACCGACGGGGCGGACGGCACGGACCGTTCCGACCTGGACTCCGAGGGCGCTCACGCCCTTCCACCCGTCCGCGCGTCCTGTGCACGACGCATCTCCGCGGCGAGGGCGGCGTTCGCATACGGCCCTTCGGCGTGCAGCGCCGCGATCACCGCCTCGATGGTCTCCGCGGGCTTGTTCTGGCTCAGCTTCCGCTTGGCGACGACCTTCGTCGGGGTGAGGCGGAAGCCGACCGTTCCGGATTCGAGTCTCTCGATGAAGGCCGCGTCGTTCGGACGCTCCCACATGAGGCGCGGGTCGGGCAGGCGCGACTCGAACCGCGCGACCAAGGCATCGAGCACACGGAGGTTCTCCGCGGTGCTGAGGATCTCAGGAACGCCCGACAGGTGCACTGCGGTGTAGTTCCAGGTCGGGACCGCGGGAACGTCGCCGTACCAGCCCGGGGAGACGTACCCGTGCGGCCCCTGAAAGGCGAGCAGGATCTCCCGCTCCCCCAGGCCGTGGATGGCGTCGTCCGGGCGGCCCACGTGCCCCACGACCGTCAGATCATCGCGGTCGTCGTCGAGGAGGACGGCATAGTGCGAGGCGACCAGGCCGTCCTCGGGTGCGCTGACCACCGTCGCCCACGGGTTGGCGTCGATGACGCGCCGGATCTCGGCCACATCGGCGAGCGTGAAGCTCGGATTCTGTCGCATGGATCCCAGCCTAGAGCGGCGAGAGCCCCGGGGATCCCGCCCTCAGGCCTGACAGCGCGGGCACCAGTACAGCTTGCGGGCGCCGATCTCCTCCAGCGCGATCTCGGTCCCGCAGACCCGGCACGGCAGGCCGGCCCGGTGATAGACCCAGTGACGATCGTCGCGGCTCGCCATCGCGGCGCGGTACTGTTCGGGAGACAGCCCGTCCATCGTCATCATCTGACCGGTCTCCACGCCGATGGCCAGCAGCCGCACCCAGTCATGCCAGAGCGCCCTGACGACGTCCTCCGGGACGTCGCGGCCGGGCGTGTGCGGGTTAAGCCGCTGCCGGTAGAGCATCTCGGCGCGGTACACGTTGCCGATGCCGCTGACGACCGCCTGGTCCATCAGCAGCAGCGCGATCGGGGTCGGCTTCTTCCGCACGGCGCGGACGAACCGCTCCTCGTTCTCCGCCGGGTCGCCGACGAGCGGATCGGGGCCGAGCTTGGCCACCGTCGCCAGCATCTCCTCGGGCGTCTGCAGCACGCACGCGGTGGGTCCGCGCAGGTCGGCCACCGTGATGTCGGTCATGAGGCGCAGCCGCACCTGACCCACCACGGGCGGCGGCCATTCGTCGATCTCGTCGGTGAGCCCCTTGGTCTGCTCGGACATCCGCACGTGGACCCTGGCGCGCCGCGGGGCCCCGATCGAGGCGAGGGAGTTCTCCCCCGCGTCGTCGAGGATCGCCTCGTCGAGAGTGGTGCCGCGCTGATTGGTCTGGCCCATCCGGCCGTTGGCCGACGCGATGGTGGGGTCGACGAGGATCTCCCCCGCGAAGTCCCAGGCACCGTAGAGACCGAGGTGCACGCGCAGCCAGAGGTCACCCTCCGCTTCGAGGAACATCTGCTTGCCCACGGCCTGCACGCTCACGGCCTGGCGTCCGTCGAGCACCGCGGCGCCCTCGGCGAAGCGTCCCTGCGGGCTGGAGGCGCTCATCGTCTTGCCGACGAAGTTGCGATCGAACTGCCGCGCGATGCGGTGGACGGAATGTCCCTCGGGCATGTCAGGCCCGGGGGTCCGGGAGGAGCGAGCCGTCGCGCTCGAAGTCGGCGATCTGTCCGATGCGCCGGACGTGCCGCTCGTCGCCGGAGAACGGCGTGGCGATGAACCGGTCGATGAACGCCGTGACCTCGTCGTAGGTGTGCTGACGCGCGCCGATGGAGATGACGTTCGCGTCGTTGTGCTCCCGCGCGAGCTCGGCCGTGGAGAGATTCCAGACGAGCGCCGCGCGGACCCCGGCGACCTTGTTCGCGGCGATCTGCTCGCCGTTGCCCGAGCCGCCGAAGACGATACCGAGCGCCGGCACCCCTGTCGCCTGATCGACGACGACGGCCTGCGCCGCCCGGATGCAGAAGGCCGGGTAGTCGTCGAGCGCGTCGTACTCCACCGGACCGTGGTCGATCACCTCGTGCCCTGCGGCGCGGAGATGCTCCTGCAGCCGCGTCGAGAACTCGAGTCCGGCGTGATCGGTGGCGATGTGGATGCGCATGGTCTCCATCCTAGGATCCGGTGTCCGCGACTCAGGGGGCGATGCCGGCCGCCGCGGGCTTGAACCCCGCGCGCACGTTCTCGCAGCACCCGGGACGGCAGACGTCGAACGCACCGGGCAGATCGGTGACGTGCGGACGCTCCGCATTCGGGCGACCCTGCAGGCGCTCCTCGATGAGGTCGACGATGCCCTCCACGAACGCCTCGCGGACGCCGGGCGTCGGCGTGCGGACGAAGGCGAGGCCCGCCTCTTCCGCGGCCTCGGCGGCCTCGGTG
This sequence comes from Microbacterium sp. K36, assembly GCF_004794355.1. Classification (NCBI taxonomy): domain Bacteria; kingdom Bacillati; phylum Actinomycetota; class Actinomycetes; order Micrococcales; family Microbacteriaceae; genus Microbacterium; species Microbacterium sp. K36. Next base: position 114,138 of record NZ_SSDN01000099.1, read on the forward strand.
TCGAGATCCCAGAGGACCTCCATGTGATCACTCATGAAGCCGACGGGCACCACGACGACGGCCTTGCGGCCGCGCGCCGGGAGCTCCGCGATCACGTCGCAGACGTCGGGCTCCAGCCAGGGCTGCGACGCCGGGCCCGAACGCGACTGGTAGACGAGCTCCCAGGGCACGTCGGCGGCTCCCGGGACGGCGGCGCGCACCTGCTCCATCGTCCACTCCGACACGGCGAGGTGCTGCGCGGCGTAGGCCCCGCCCTCGCCCCAGTCGATGTCGCGGGCGCCGGAGCGCTCGGCGTCGGCGGTCGGGATGCTGTGCGTGGAGAAGAGGACCTGGATCTCGGTCGGCGCGAAGCCCTGGTCGAGGTAGCCCTGCACCGACTCCCGCACGCCCGCCTCGAAGGCCTCGACGAAGCCGGGGTGGTCGTAGAAGGGACGGATCTTGTCGATGGTGACCGTCTCGCCGAGGCCGGTGTCGGTGAGCACGCGGGCGAAGTCCTCGCGGTACTGGCGGCAGCTCGAGAACGAGCTGTACGCGCTCGTGGCGAAGGCGAGGAGGGTGGTGTGGCCGTTGGCGGACGCCTCGGGGAGCACGTCCTCGAGGTACGGACCCCAGTTGCGGTTGCCCCAGTACACCGGGAGGTCGATCCCCCGGGCCACGAGCGCCTTCTCCAGCGTCTCCTTGAGCACGCGGTTCTGGCCGTTGATCGGACTCACGCCGCCGAAGTGACGGTAGTGGTGCGCGACCTCCTCCAGCCGCTCGTCCGGGATGCCCCGACCGCGCGTCACGTTCCGGAGGAAGGGGATCACGTCCTCCTGGCCCTCCGGGCCGCCGAAGCTCGCCAAGAGGATGGCGTCGTAGGCGACGGGCGTGGTCACATAGGGGTCGCCGCCGGCAGCGGCGGGCGAGGCAAAGGGAACGACATTCGGCTCGATCGCGGTCACCCCTCCATCTTCCCACCTCCGCGGACGACGAGCGTCCGTAGGACCGTGACTATCCCCGGTTCGCGAGGATCGACGGCGCGCGGGTCGCTCTGGCGTAGGCTGTCATGGTTGCCGTCGGCGCCAACTGCGCCGACCCCGGTTACATCCCCTCACCCCTGGGAGTACAGCTTTGCCTGGAGAGAACCTCACCCGAATCGAAGCGCAGGAGCGCCGCGACGTCGTCGACACGCACTCCTATGAGGTCGCCCTCGATCTGACCAAGGGCGCCGAGGTCTTCGGCTCCCGGAGCGTCGTGCGCTTCTCCGCGTCCCCCGACAGCTTCACCTTCATCGACCTCATCGCCCGCGACGTCCGTGAGATCTCGCTCAACGGAGAGCAGCTCGACCCGCGCGAGGTCTTCGCAGACTCTCGGATCGCGCTCGCCGGTTTGCAGGAGGAGAACGTCCTCGTCGTCGACGCCGACTGCCTCTACACCAACACCGGTGAGGGCCTGCACCGCTTCGTCGACCCGGTGGACGGCGAGGTCTACCTCTACTCGCAGTTCGAGGTGCCGGACTCCCGTCGCGTGTTCGCCGTCTTCGAGCAGCCCGACCTCAAGGCCACCTTCCAGTTCACGGTGACCGCCCCCGCAGAGTGGAAGGTCGTCTCCAACTCCCCCACCCCGGAGCCCATCGTCCACGACGACGGGGTCTCGGCCACCTGGGGCTTCGAGCCCACGCCACGGATCTCCTCCTACATCACGGCCCTCGTCGCCGGACCGTACGAGGCCACCTTCTCGGAGCTCACCAGCGCCTCGGGCCGCGTGATCCCGCTCGGCGTCTACGGACGCAAGAGCCTCTGGGAGCACCTGGACGCCGACTACATCTTCGACAAGACCCGTGAGGGCTTCGCCTACTTCGAGTCGAAGTTCGGCGTGCCGTACCCGTTCGCCAAGTACGACCAGCTCTTCGTGCCCGAGTTCAACGCCGGCGCGATGGAGAACGCGGGAGCGGTGACGTTCACCGAGACCTACGTCTTCCGCAGCAAGGTCACCGACGCCGTCAAGGAGCGTCGCGTCGTGACGATCCTGCACGAGCTCGCCCACATGTGGTTCGGCGATCTGGTCACCATGAAGTGGTGGAACGACCTCTGGCTCAACGAGTCGTTCGCGGAGTGGGCGTCCACCATCGCGACCGCCGAGGCGACCGAGTGGACCGAGGCCTGGACCACGTTCAACGCGCTGGAGAAGACCTGGGCCTACCGCCAGGACCAGCTCCCCTCGACCCACCCGATCGTCGCCGAGATCAACGACCTCGAGGACGTGCAGGTCAACTTCGACGGCATCACCTACGCCAAGGGCGGCTCGGTCCTCAAGCAGCTCGCCGCGTGGGTCGGCATCGAGGCGTTCTTCGCCGGTGTCTCGCAGTACTTCCAGAAGCACTCCTGGGGCAACACCGAGCTCAGCGACCTGCTGACGGAGCTGGAGGCCACGAGCGGCCGCGATCTCGGCACCTGGTCGAAGAAGTGGCTGGAGACGGCCGGAGTCAACACCCTCGAGCCGGTCGTGGCGGAAGACGACAACGGCAAGATCTCGCGCTTCGCCATCACCCAGACGGCTCCGGCCGACTACCCGACCATCCGTCCGCACCGTCTCGGCATCGGCTTCTACTCGCTGCAGGACGGCGCGCTCACGCGCACCCACCACATCGAGGTCGACGTGGACGGCGACCGCACCGAGGTCCCCGAACTCCAGGGGCTGGACCGCCCCGACCTCATCCTCCTCAACGACGATGACCTCGCGTACGCGAAGATCCGTCTCGACGAGAAGTCGCTCGCGACGGCGATCGCCCACCTCGCCGACATCCACGACCCCCTTGCCCGCTCGCTCGTCTGGGGAGCGGCCTGGGACCAGACCCGCGACGCGGAGACGGCGGCGTCCGACTACATCGACCTCGTTCTGGGCAACATCGGCCGGGAGACCGAGTCCACCACGGTCCGCACCACCCTCGTGCAGCTCCAGACGGCCGCGACGCTCTACGTCGCTCCGGCCGAGCGTGAAGCCGCACGGCTGAAGGTGGCCGACGGTCTCTGGGCGCTCGCCGAGTCGGCGGAGGCCGGCAGCGACAGCCAGCTCCAGTTCGTCACCGCCTTCGCGAACAACCTCGTGACGCCGGAGCACGCCGGCATCGTCGGGCGTCTGCGCTCGGGTGAGGAGACGCTCCCCGGACTCGATGTCGACGCCGACCTGAGCTGGCAGCTCCTCGTCGGCCTCGCGACCATCGGTGCGACCGACGCCGGTGCCATCGACGCCGCGCTCGCCGCCGACAACACCGCCAAGGGAGCGGAGTTCGCGGCGCAGGCGCGCGCCGCTCTTCCGGACTCGGCCGCGAAGCAGGAGGCCTGGGACGCGCTGATCGCGCGCGACGACGCCCCGAACACCATCGTCCGCTCGGCCGCCCTCGGCTTCGTCCACCCGGCGGGTGTGGAGGTGCTGGGCGCCTTCGTGCCGCAGTACTTCGACATGCTCCTGCCGGTGTGGGAGTCGCGGACCTACCAGATCGCGCAGTACCTCGTCGTCGGGCTCTTCCCCACCGCTCTCGCCGACGTCGCGCTGCGCGATGCGACGCGGGGCTGGCTCTCCGAGCACCAGGACGCGCCGCCCGCCCTGCGCCGGCTCGTGCTGGAGAACCTTGCGGACGTGGAGCGCGCCCTCGCCGCGCAGTCCCGCGACGCCGAGGACTGACCCTCCGCCACCGACACCGACACGGGCCTCTGCCGCCGCTCTTCCAGCCGGCGCAGAGGCCCTCTCGGTACCATCGACACGATGCTGATTTCCGCTGAGACGACCCCCACGCCGACGCCCGCCGAGCTCCCCCCGTGGGTGGTGGACATGCTCGCGCTGCTGACCGAGGTCGGCGGCAAGCTCCTCCAGATCGCCCTGATCATCGGCGCTTGCGTCCTCATCGCGCTCGTGCTGCGCCGGGTGATCAGGCGTGTCGTGCACCGCATCGTCGACACCGCCAAGAACAAGGCCGCCGTCGACGACACCCAGGCGCTGGAACGCTCCCCGCTGGCCGACATGCGACTGGTCCAGCGCACCCGCACGCTCGGCACCATCCTGCAGAACATCGTCAACGTGATGCTCGTGATCATCGCGATCATCCTCATCGTCAACGCGATCGACAACGCTCTCCTCGGATCGCTCACCCTCCTCACGGCGGCGGTCGGTGCCGGCCTCGGTTTCGGTGCTCAGAACATCGTCAAGGACGTGCTGAACGGCATCTTCCTCGTCGCCGAGGACCAGATCGGCATCGGCGACGTCGTCGACCTCGGGCTGGCGAGCGGCGTCGTCGAGTACGTCAGTGTGCGCGTGACCCAGGTGCGCGACGTGAACGGGACCCTCTGGTACGTGCGCAACGGCGAGGTGACGCGGATCGGGAACATGTCGCAGGGCTGGGCACGCGCCATCGTCGACATCGGTGTGGCGCCGGACTCCGACCTCGAACAGGTCGAGCACATCCTGCTGGAGACGGCGCAGGGCCTGGCGAAGGACCCGAAGTGGCGCACCCGCATCGTGGAGAAGCCGGAGCTGTGGGGCCTGGAGTCGGTGGACGGCGACGCTCTCGTGGTGCGAGCCGTCATCAAGACCAGGGCGAACGCGCGAGACGACGTGGCGCAGGAGCTCCGACGTCGTCTCCGGGCCGCTCTGCTGGAGAAGGAGATCGACGTCCCGCGTCTCGCGGACGTCGTGCCCACCGGATTAGAGGGTGCACGCCGCGTCCGGGGCGCCAACCCGCCGAAGACGCGCCCCAACGCGGTCACCGGGGTGCCCGTGATCCCGGATCGCGGCATCTGGCGGCGCAAGAAGAACACCGGCGGCGACGGGAGTGCAGACAAGTGACGTTCTACGACGAGGTCGGTGGGCGCGAGACGTTCGCGAAGATCGTCTCGGTGTTCTATCGCGAGGTGGCCCTCGACCCCGTGCTCAAGCCGATGTATCCGGAGGAGGACCTCGGTCCGGCCGAGGAGCGCCTGCTCCTGTTCCTCGAGCAGTACTGGGGCGGCCCGAGCACCTACGGCGAGACCCGCGGCCATCCCCGCCTGCGGATGCGTCACATGCCCTTCCGGGTCGACCCCGACGCCCGCGATCGTTGGCTTCGTCATATGCGCACGGCCGTGGACGAGGCGCAGTTGTCCCCGTTGCACGAAACCACTCTCTGGGACTACCTGGAGCGCGCCGCCTATGCCATGGTGAACACATTCGAGCCGTCCGGCATCGGCACGGCACCCCAGGGGCGCACGACCCTGGAGACCCGCTCCCGTCAGGAATCAACGGAGACCCCATGACGACCACACCCCCGACCGCAGACGTCCTGGTGATCGGTTGGGGGTTGGCCGGTCTCGTCGCCGCCGCGGAAGCCCTCGAGGCCGGACGTCGGGTCGTCATCGTGGACCAGGAACCGCGGACGAACCTGGGCGGGCAGGCGTGGTGGTCCTTCGGCGGGCTGTTCCTCGTGGATTCTCCGGAACAGCGCCGCCTCGGCATCACCGACTCGCTCGAGCTCGCGACCCAGGACTGGTTCGGCACCGCCGGATTCGACCGCCCCGAGGACGAGTGGCCCCGGCGCTGGGCAGAGGCCTATCTGCAGTTCGCGGCCGGCGAGAAGCGCTCGTGGCTCCGCGCCCGCGGCGTCGGCTTCTTCCCTGTGGTCGGCTGGGCCGAGCGGGGCGGCTACGGCGCCCTCGGTCCGGGGAACTCGGTCCCTCGCTTCCACATAACCTGGGGAACCGGGCCGGGGATCGTCGCCCCGTTCGCGGCCGCCGTCGAGCAGGGAGAGCGGGAGGGACGGCTCACCGTCCTCGCCCGACACCGCGTCGAGGAACTCGTCCTCACCGGCGGGCGCGTGACCGGTGCCCGCGGGAGCGTGCTGGCGTCGGACGGTGCCGCCCGGGGCGTCCCCTCGTCCCGAGACGTGATCGGCGCGTTCGAGATCGACGCGACGGCGACGATCGTGGCCTCCGGGGGCATCGGCGGAAACCATGACCTCGTCCGCGCGGCCTGGCCCTCGCGCCTCGGCACTCCCCCGGCGCACATGCTCTCCGGCGTGCCCGCCTATGTCGACGGCTCGATGCAGAGCGTGAGCGCCGCCGCCGGAGCCCGCCTCATCAACGGCGACCGGATGTGGCACTACGTGGAAGGCATCACCAACTGGGACCCGGTGTGGCCGCAGCACGGCATCCGCATCCTGCCCGGCCCCTCGTCGCTGTGGCTCGACGCGACCGGACACCGGCTCCCCGTTCCGCTCTTCCCCGGCTTCGACACCCTCGGCACGCTCGAGTACCTGCGGCGGACGGGCCACGACCACTCCTGGTTCGTGACCTCGCGGCAGATCGTGGAGAAGGAGTTCGCGCTGTCCGGCAGCGAGCAGAACCCGGATCTCACCGGCAAGGACGTGGCCCTGCTCCTCAAGTCCCGCCTCGCGAAAGGGCCGACCGGACCCGTGCAGTCGTTCCTCGACGAGGGCGAGGACTTCATCGTCGAGAACGACCTGGAGTCCTTGCTGGAGCAGATGGCGGCCCACCCCGGGGGCGAGCTCCTGGACATCGAGGCCGTGCGCCGCGAGGTGGTCGCCCGCGACCGGGAGATGGCCAACGACTTCAGCAAGGACCCGCAGATCGGCATGCTGCGCTCGATGCGGGCCTATCGCGGTGACAAGCTCATCCGCACCGCGGCCCCACATCGGCTCCAGGACCCCTCCGCCGGGCCGCTGATCGCTGTCAAGCTGCACGTGCTCACCCGGAAGTCCCTCGGGGGGATCAACACGGATCTCGACGGTCGCGCCCTGGATGGAAGCGGCGCGCCGATTCCGGGTCTCTTCGCCGCGGGTGAGGCCAGCGGCTTCGGCGGCGGAGGCGCGCACGGCTACCGGGCCCTGGAGGGCACATTCCTCGGCGGGTGCCTGTTCTCCGGCCGTCAGGCCGGACGCGCAGCGGCTGACCTCGGCTGATCCGGAGCTGCCCGCCGGTCCCGTGGTCCCGTCAGGCCCGGGTGCCGGTGGCTCGCACGCCGGTCAGCCCGGAGGCCACGGGACCGCGGGCGAGCACGTGGCCGCGGCGGAACGCGAGCCGCGTCCAACGACCGGAACGCGTGACGGGCACGTCCTCTTCGCCGGAGATGAAGCCGAGCGCGTCGGCCGCGAACGCGACGCCGCGCGGCAGGCCGCCGAGGTCGTCGTCCGGCTCGCCCCAGATCGCCGCGCGGAGCGCGCGCACCGCCTCTTCGCCGGATCCCGGTCCCGCGCCGTGTGCGACCGCGGAGATGCCCCACTGCGCGCGCTGCGCGATGACGGAGGCGGGAAGGGTCGACTCCAGCGCCCACCCCTGTCGTGGGGGCGCGACACCGGCCCACGCGGGCGAGAGAGCGGTCTCCGGCAGAGCGAGGCGCTGCGGGTCGTCCGTCGACCTCAGGGCGTCGATCACGAGGTCGCACTCGAGCTCCGGGTCGGCACGGACGATGCGCATGGCAAGGATCGTCGGCGTCTGATCGAAGAGCCCCTGAGGCGCGAGGACCGCCGTGGTGAGCGCCAGGACGCCCTGATGAGCCTGGAGACGCACGCCCTCGTCGGACACCCGGGCCGCGCGGCCCGTGAACGTGAGGACATCCTTCGCCGTGTCCGGATCGGCGAGCAGGAGCTGAGGGGTCACGCGTTCTAAACTACCAACGAGCGGCGACCCCGGGCCGCGGAGGGGAACACATGAGCGCCGACGAGCACGCCATCCAGACCGTGGAGCGTCTTCTCGACGTCCTCGACCTCGACGCCACCCAGGCGCGGACCACCGAGGACATCTTCACGGGCTCGTCGCACCCGATGCCGAGCGGCCGCATCTACGGCGGCCAGGTGCTCGCGCAGACCCTCGTGGCCGCGGAGCGCACGCTTCCGGAGGACCGCGCCGTCCACTCGATGCACGGCTACTTCCTCCGTCCCGGCGATGCGAGCCAGGGGATCACCATCGCCGTCGACCGTATCCACGACGGACGTTCGTTCTCCACCCGCCGCACCCAGGCGTACCAGAACGGCGTGCCGATCTTCTCGATGATCGCCTCGTTCCAGGATGCCGACCCCGGGGTGGAGCACGCCGAGCCCATGCCCGCCGGTGTGCCCGTCCCGGAAGACCTCGCCCCCGATGAGGACCGTGTGCCCGGACTCGCCGGAGGCGCGCGACGCATGCTGAGCGAGCGTGCGGCCGACATCCGCCACGTCGACTCCCCCCTCTATCTGCCGAACGATGACGAACGGGTCCCCCGGCAGGCGGTGTGGATGCGACTGCGCGCCCCGCTCCCCGACGACCAGCGGCTGCATCGTGCCGCGCTGGCCTACCTCAGCGACATGACGATCCAGGAATCGATCCTGCGCGCTCACGGGGTCTCCTGGTCACTTCCCGGCCTGAAGGTCGCGAGCCTGGACCACGCGATGTGGTGGCATCGCCCGGCGCGCGTGGACGAATGGCTCCTCTACGTGCAGGAGTCGCCGAGCGCCCGCGGCGGTCGCGGACTCGCGACGGGGCGCGTCTACACCCGGGAGGGCACGCTGGTGGCGAGCGTCGCGCAGGAGATCATGATCCGCGTTCCCGAGGATCGCTGACGCGTCGCTCAGCGGTGCGCGTACTCGATGGAGGGACCGACGTACGGCTCCCACGCCTCGCGCATCTCCGCCGTCAGGCGTGTCGGCCGTCCCGTGCCCGCGTCGACGAGCACGATGATCGCGGTGGATCGCGCGTAGAGCTCACGCGGTTCGGCGGCAGGGTCGTTGTGCACCTCGTAGCAGACCTCGACGCTGGACCCGCCGAGCTTCCCGAACCACATCTGCACCTCGAGCGGGCGCCGCTGGTACGGAACCGGAGCGAGGTACTCGATCTCCTGCCGCGCGATGAGCGTCAGGATCCCCTCCTCGATCCCGGAGTCGAGGACAGCGGTGGACGGTGCCTCCTCGCCGGGTCCCGCACGCCAGAACGCGCGGACCCGCGCTTCCTCGAGCAGCTTGAGCATCGAGGTGTTGTTGACGTGGTTGAACGCATCCAGATCGCCCCAGCGGAGGTGGATCGGGATGTGCAGGCGGGAACCCGGCGAGTCGGTGCTCATGGCCGCCTCAGTCGCGGGTGAGCTTGCGGTGCGTCGACCGGTGGGGCTTCGCCGCATCCGGCCCGAGACGCTCGATCTTGTTCTGCTCGTAGGCCTCGAAGTTGCCCTCGAACCAGTACCACTGGTCGGGCTTCTCGTCGGTGCCCTCGTAGGCGAGGATGTGCGTGGCGATCCGGTCGAGGAACCACCGGTCGTGGGTGATGACCACCGCACAGCCGGGGAACTCGAGCAGCGCGTTCTCCAGGGAGCTCAGCGTCTCGACGTCGAGGTCGTTGGTCGGCTCGTCGAGGAGGAGCAGGTTGCCGCCCTCCTTGAGGGTGAGCGCGAGGTTCAGACGGTTACGCTCACCGCCGGAGAGCACACCGGCCTTCTTCTGCTGGTCCGGGCCCTTGAACCCGAACTTCGAGACGTAGGCACGGGACGGGATCTCGGTCTTGCCGACCGTGATGAAGTCGAGGCCGTCGGAGACGACCTCCCACAGGGTCTTGTTCGGGTCGATCGACGACCGCGACTGGTCGACGTAGCTGATCTTGACGGTCTCGCCGATCTTCAGATCGCCGCCGTCCAGGGGCTCCAGCCCGACGATGGTCTTGAACAGGGTCGTCTTTCCGACGCCGTTCGGGCCGATGACGCCGACGATGCCGTTCGGCGGAAGGCTGAAGCTCAGACCGTCGATGAGCGAGCGGCCGTCGAAGCCCTTCTTGAGGTTCTTGGCCTCGATGACCACGTTGCCGAGTCGAGGACCGGCGGGGATCTGGATCTCCTCGAAGTCCAGCTTCCTCGTCCGCTCCGCCTCGGCCGCCATCTCCTCGTACCGTGCCAGACGCGCCTTCGACTTCGTCTGGCGCCCCTTCGCGCTGGAGCGGACCCAGTCCAGCTCGTCCTTCAGGCGCTTGGCGAGCTTGGCGTCCTTCTTGCCCTGGATGTCGAGGCGCTCGGCCTTCTTCTCCAGGTACGTGGAGTAGTTGCCCTCGTAGCCGATGAGCCGTCCGCGGTCGACCTCGGCGATCCACTCGGCCACGTGGTCGAGGAAGTACCGGTCGTGGGTGATGGCGATCACGGCGCCCTTGTAGGACTGGAGGTGCTGCTCGAGCCAGAGCACGCTCTCGGCGTCGAGGTGGTTGGTGGGCTCGTCGAGGAGCAGCAGGTCGGGCTTCTGCAGCAGCAGCTTGGCCAGCGCCACACGGCGCTTCTCGCCACCGGAGAGCGGAGCGATGGCCGCGTCGCCGGGCGGGGTGCGCAGCGCGTCCATCGCCTGCTCGAGCTGGGAGTCGAGGTCCCAGCCGTCCGCCGCGTCGATCTCCTCCTGCAGCGTCCCCATCTCCGCGAGCAGCGCGTCGAAGTCGGCGTCCGGATCGGCCATCAGCGCGGAGATCTCGTTGAACCGGTCGACCTTGGCCTTGATGGCGATGCCGTCCTGGATGTTCTCCAGGACCGTCTTCGACTCGTCGAGCTCGGGCTCCTGCATGAGGATGCCCACGGAGTAGCCCGGCGAGAGCTTGGCCTCACCGTTGGAAGGGGTGTCGAGCCCGGCCATGATCTTGAGGATCGTCGACTTTCCGGCGCCGTTGGGGCCGACCATGCCGATCTTCGCGCCCGGCAGGAACGCCATCGTGACGTCGTCCAGGATGAGCTTCTCACCCACCGCCTTGCGGGCACGAACCATGGAGTAGATGTACTCAGCCACCGAAAACCGCTCCTTCTGTTGGCGTCGAAGATCGACACTCCAGCCTACCGGCCGCGAGTGGGCTTATCTGTGTACGCGAGTCACCAGTCGATCGGCCGCGTCGCTCCCACCAGGCACCGTCCGCTTGCGAGCTGAGGCATGACCGTGGTCACGACGGCACCGGTGGAGGGACCGACCTGTCCGATCAGGCACTCCTCCTCGCCCCAGCGGACCGAGAACTGGATGCTCTCCGCCGGGTTCCCGACCGTGGACTGGTCCGGGGTGAGCTGCATGGCGTCCCGATCGAATCCTGCCGCGACGAGACCGTCGATGTATGCCCGCCCCTCCGCACGCTGCTCCGTGCCCCACACCTGTTCGGCCACTGCGGTGAAGACGGGGAGGTTGTCCTCGGCGCTCCCGTCCGGCACCAGCGCAGGAGCGGCGGACGGCGTCGGATCAGCGGTGGCTGTCGCCGTGGGAGTCGGCGTCGCAGTGGACTCCGGCGCGCATCCGGCGAGGACGGCTGCCGAGACACCGGTGACGAGCACGAGCGCCGCAGCGCGGGACAGGAGGGCCGATCTGAGCACGAGCAGAGTCTAGGCCGCCTCGCTCTCCGCAGGCTGATCCCACGCGTCGCCTGCCTCGTCACCCGCCGTCGAGAGATCACCGCTCTCCCCCGCCTCCGCGGGCGAGGGCCGCGCGCTCGGCCGATATGCCGTGGTCCCCCACCGGAGATCGTGCCCGATCGCGTCCGCGTCGATGTCGACGCTCGTCCCCTGCTTCCCGTTGCTCTCCCACGGTCGCACCCGGAGCCGTCCGGAGACGATGACGCTGTCCCCCACCCGCAGCGAGGCCCGCGCGTGCTCGGCGAGCTGACGGAAGGCCGCGATCGAGAACCAGTTGGTCCCTGCGTCCACCCACGAGCCGCTCGCAGCGTCGAAGCGCCGGTGCGTGCTCGCGAGCCGGAAGTTCGTGACGGGCACCCCTGCGCTCGTCCGCCCGGGTGTGGGCTCCGTCGCGACTCTCCCGACGACGGTCACGGTATCGATCATCTGTTCGTCCTCTCGCTGCCGGCTCGGTGGCCGGATGCCCTCCAGCGTGCACCCCGTCAAGCCGGTGGCGGGGACGCGATCCCGTGATCTGTGGACGGGCGCGGGTGGCGGTGCTTTGTGCAGAAGAAGCCAGGTCACCGCGGGATACCGGAGCGCGCGCGAATGTCGGTGGTCGGTCGTACGTTCGAACCATGGAAGGAGAGACCATGACCGCCACCACCGCTTCGATCCCCGCTCCCGGAGTGCCCCTCGCCGCGCCGCCGCTCGCGTCGCGCCGCGAGCATCTCGTCCGTGCCGCCGATCACCTGTGGCGCGTCCAGGACAACCGCGACCACGTCCTCGGCCATCTGCGGGTGGTGGCCGACCCTCTGGGCCTCCGTTACCGCGCGGAACGGCTGCACCTGGCGACGGGCGGCTTCCGGCTGATCGGCGAGTTCTGGCGCGCGGATGACGCGGTCGACGCGCTGCGGCACTGCTGACAGCGGTCGTCTCGACTGGATTTCTCTGCGCCCCCGGCAGGATTCGAACCTGCGACCAAGAGATTAGAAGGCTCCTGCTCTATCCCCTGAGCTACGGAGGCGGACGTCTCTACCGTACCGCGCTCCCCCGGCGGATGTCGGGGCCGTCGATAGGATGGCGACATGGTGACTGCTTCGGAGAACGACCGCCTCGTCTGGATCGACTGCGAGATGACGGGTCTCGATCTCGCGGTCGACGAACTCGTCGAGATCGCCGTCGTGGTGACCGACTTCGAGCTCCGCCCGCTCGACCCCGGCTTCCAGGTGGTCATCCGTCCGAGCGCGGACGCGCTCGCGCACATGAACGACTTCGTCACCGCCATGCACGAGACCTCGGGACTCATCGAAGAGATCCCGCACGGAGTCACCCTCGAGGAGGCGGAGGAGCAGACGCTGGCCTACATCCGCCGCTTCGTCCCGCTCGAGCGCCGCGCGCCTCTCGCCGGCAACACGATCGGCACCGACCGGATGTTCCTCGCGAAGTACATGCCGCAGGTCGACCAGTGGCTGCACTACCGGAACGTCGACGTCTCCAGCATCAAGGAGCTCTCCCGCCGCTGGTACCCCCGAGTCTTCTTCCAGGCTCCGGCCAAGGACGGCGGCCACCGTGCGCTGGCCGACATCCTGGAGTCCATCCGCGAGCTCCGCTACTACCGGGAGGCCGTCTTCGTGGACGAGCCGGGCCCCTCCAGCGACGATGCCAAGGAGATCGCCGCGCGCACCGTGTCGGAGTTCGCCTCCAACATGTAATAGACTCGTGGGGTTGCCTGTTTCGGCGGGCGCATGGTGGGTATAGCTCAGTTGGTAGAGCGCCTGGTTGTGGTCCAGGAGGTCGCGGGTTCAAGCCCCGTTACTCACCCCAGCTCGAAGAGGCTCGGACCGGTTCGGTCCGAGCCTCTTCGTCTCTCCCGCGGCCCTAGACTGTCCTGGTGTCACTGGCGGTCTGGTTCTCTCTTCTCACCGCATCCGTGGTGATCAGCTTCACGCCGGGGGCCGGCGCGATCAACACGATGTCCAACTCCCTCACGCAGGGCTGGAAACGATCGATCTGGGGCATCATCGGCCAGCAGATCGCGCTCATCGTGCATGTCGTGATCGTCGCCGCGGGCGTCGGGCTCCTCGTCTCGCGCTCGGACGTGCTGTTCAACCTCATCCGATACGCCGGAGCCGCCTACCTCGTGTACCTCGGCATCCGGTTGATCCTGACCCGCCCCGCCCCGGCGCTCGACGACGCCCCGGACCCGGTGGATGCCCGGGAGAGCCACTGGTCGATGATGCGCCGCGGGTTCTGGGTGAACCTGCTCAACCCCAAGGCGATCGTCTTCTTCCTCGCCTTCATCCCGCAGTTCATCCGGCTCGATCAGCCTCCGCTCCCCCAGTATCTGGCTCTCGTCGCCACCGTCGTGGTCGTCGACGTCCTGGTGATGTGGGGGTTCTTCGCCACGGCGGCGCGCCCGTTCCGGCGCCTCACCCGCTCCCCGCGCGGCCAGCGGATCCTCAACACCGTGTTCGGGAGCCTCTTCATCGGCGTCGCGGCACTCCTCGTCCTCCTGCACTGAGGATCCCGTCGCACCCCCCGTAGGCTGGAGGGGATGGACATGGACGCCGCGGCCTTCGAGGCCCTCGTGATCGACGAGCTCGACCAGCTGCCCGATGAGATGGTCGAGCAGCTCGAGAACGTCGTGTTCGTCGTGGAAGACCGTCCTGAGGACGGGAGCCTGGATCTCCTCGGCCTGTACGACGGTCTGGCGCTGACCGAGCGCACGCAGTACGGGCTGGGCGAGCTGCCCGACCGCATCATCGTCTACCGCGAACCGCATCTCGCCCAGTGTGACGACATCGACGAGCTCCGCGACGAGATCCACACGACTCTCGTCCATGAGATCGCGCACTTCCACGGCATCGACGACGCGCAGCTGCACGAGCTCGGATGGGCGTGATCATGTCGACCGCCCATCCCGAGGTCGAGGAGACCACGGACCTGTTCGCTGCTCCACTGGAGCCGTGGGAGGTGGTCGTGTGGAATGATCCCGTGAATCTGATGAGCTACGTCGTCCGCGTCTTCCGCACCTACTTCGGGTACACCCGCGAGCATGCGACCCGCCTCATGCTCGCCGTCCATCACGACGGACACGCGATCGTCGCCACCGGCCCCCGCGAGACGATGGAGGTGCACGCTCAGGCGATGCACGACTACGGACTCTGGGCCACCGTCAGGAAGGCCGCATGAACACCCCACCGATCACCTTCTCCGTCGCCACGATCGAGGGGATGCATCTGGCCCGGCTCGTCGATGACTTCATGGACCTGCTCCGGGACACCGAACAGGGTGACCCCGGGGTGGCCCGGCTGACCCCGAACGCCTACCCGGACGACGACGATGCTTCGGCCGCCTTCGCGTCGGCCACCCGCGCGGATCTCCTCGACCGCCGCCTGCACGACGCCCGCACGATGCGCGCGTCGCTGCAGGTGTTCGATCCGGACGCCGAGGTGACCGATGAGGACGCCCGTGTCACCCGCGACGTCCTGGTGCGCCGCGAGGACGTGGACGCCTGGCTGCGCAGCCTCACCGCCATCCGCCTCGTGATCGCGACGCGCCTCGGCATCACCGACGACGAGCCCGATGTCGGCGGCGACGGTCAGGCGGTCTATGACTGGCTGGGGTACCGCCTCGAACTCCTCATCGAAGCCGTGGATGAAAGCGACGCCGACGCCCTCCGCTGAGTGAGCTCAGGGAACCTCGACGACTCGGGTGGCGAGTTCGCCGGGGTGGTCCCGCTCGACGTGACGACGTTCTTGCGCCGCCCACCGGTCCCAGTGCGGGCGGTAGGTGTCGCCGTCCCGCGCGAGAGCGCGCGACTTGCGCGACTGTTCCGCGGATTCCACCCAGACGCGGACGTCGGCCAGCCGTGCGGTCGACGGGCGCAGGATCCCGCTTCCCTCGACGATGACCCCGAGTGCGGGATCGACCGCATGCGTCTCCGCCTCCTCGCCGCGCTCCCAGTCCCAGCGACGCCAGGCCCCGAGAAGGCCGCGCCCGTGCGGCCGGAGGATCCCCTCCAGGGCCCGCTCCGCGCCCCCGTCCAGCCCGTCCCATCCGGGGTACAGGGAATCCAGCGCGATCACCTGCACACGACCGGCAACCGGCCAGGCGCGTGCCACGCGCGCAGCCAGGGACGTCTTGCCGGCGCCGCTTCCGCCGTCGATGATCACGACAGGATTGGACGCCGCGAGTGCGCGCACGTCCTCGACGATCAGCGTCGCGGCCTGCGAAAGGGCGGCTGCGACCGCGTCGTCACTTCTTGAGGGCACGGATGATGCGCGTGAGTGCCCGACCGGTGACCCAGACGAAGGGCACGGCCACGACCAGCAGCGTCACGATGTTGGGCTCGAAGCGCAGGCCCTCCTCCCGGCGCACGTAGACGCCGACCGGCACCGAGACGCCGCCACCTCCGCCACCTTCTCCGCCGTCCCCGCTGGCTCCGCCGAAGCCCGCGTACGTGAACGCGACCGGAGTGACGGTGACGCCGTCGATCTCCTGCGGTTCCCCGTATGCGCTCTTCACGCCGAAGGACGCGACCTGATTCCCGAGTTCCAGTGCAATGTTCGGCATGCTCCCACGGTAGCCGACAGCCGCCGCCCGCGGGCGCTCAATCGACGCCGTGATCCTTCGGATGCCGAGCGGCGCCCCGTCCCTCTCCCCGTCCGATGTGGCGCGCCCTGCTGATCGTCGCCGAGCCGAACCGCGCCATGGCCTCGTCGACGGCCCCTTCGACCTTGCGCCAGTCCTCGTCCTCGTCCCACAGCGCCAGTGCGCTGCCTCCCGCGGGCCGGAGGTTCTCGGCGCGGACGCCCACGAGGCGGATGGGATCACGACGCTCGATGAGCGCGAACAGACCCTGCGCGGCCTCGCCGATGCGCTGGCCGACGGCGGTGGGCTCCGCCAGCGTCTGCGAGCGGTTGACGGTGCGGAAATCGTCGAAACGGATCTTGATCGCGACCGTGGAGGTCTCCCATCCTGCGCGGCGCAGGCGGGCGCCCACGCGATCGGCGAGCCGGAGCAGCTCGGCGCGGAGGAACGCCCGGTCCGTGATGTCGTGGTCGAAGGTCTCCTCGTGGCCGATGCTCTTCTCCACCCGCTCCGTGTCGACCGCGCGGGCGTCCTCACCCCGCGCGAGCTGCGCGAGCCTCGCGCTCAGCGCCGGCCCCACGGCGCGGTCCAGCATCTCTGGCGACGCCGTGCGGAGGTCGCCGATCGTGCGGAGGCCGCGGGCTTCCAGACCTTCCGCCGCTTTCGGGCCCACTCCCCACAGCGCTCGCACGGGGCGCGGCGCGAGGAACGCGAGGGTGTCGTGCTCGGCGACCACGAGCATCCCGTCCGGCTTCGCCATGGTCGACGCCATCTTCGCCACATGCTTGGTCGCTGCCACGCCGACGCTGCATGTGATGCCGACTTCGGCGAGGACGCGCTCGCGGATCTGAGCCGCGATCCGGGCAGGACTCCCCCAGAGCCGGCGCACACCTTGGACGTCGAGGAAGGCTTCATCCACCGACAGCGGCTCCACGAGCGGCGTGAAGGACTCGAAGATCGCCATCACCTGCCGCGAGACCTCTTGATATCGGTGGAAGTGCGGCGGGACGATCCTTGCCGTGGGGCACAGTCGGAGAGCCTGCGACACGGGCATGGCCGAACGGACGCCGTAGCGTCGTGCCTCGTAGGAGGCGCTGGAGACCACGGAGCGCCCGTCCGGTGACCCGATGATCAGCGGCAGTCCGCGGAGACTCGGGTCGTCCAGCACCTCGACGGCCGCATAGAACGCGTCCATGTCGACGTGGAGGATGCGCGTTCCCGTGTCGTCGGCGTCGGCCGAGGACACCATGCGGCCTCTGCCATCACCGTGTCCCATGAACCCATTGTCCCCTGGGCCTCCGACATCGAGGCCCAGGGGGACGAATCACTGCGCGGCGCGCTCGAGGATCAGCTCGCGGACGCGAGCGGCATCGGCCTGGCCCTTCATAGCCTTCATGACCGCACCGATGATCGCACCGGCGGCCTGGACCTTGCCGTCCTGGATCTTGGCCATCACATCAGGCTGTGCGGCGAGGGCCTCGTCGATCGCCGCGATGAGCGCACCGTCGTCCGAGACGACGGCGAGACCGCGCGCGTCGACGACCTCCTGCGGCGTGCCCTCACCGGCGATCACGCCCTCCAGCACCTGGCGCGCGAGCTTGTCGGTCAGCGTCCCGGCGTCGACGAGCTGCTGCAGCGCCGCGACGTTCTCCGGGCTGACGAGGTCGACCGCATCCTTCTCCTGCGCGTTGGCGAGGCGGGTGATCTCCCCCGTCCACCACTTCCGGGCCGCGGCCGGCGTGGCCCCGGCGGCGATCGTGGCCTCGACGACGTCGAGCAGGCCGCCGTTGCGCACATCCTGGAACTCCAGCGGGGTGAATCCCCACTCGTCCATGAGCCGACGACGGCGAGCGACGGGCTGCTCGGGCAGCGCCGCACGCAGCTCCTCGATCAGCTCGCGGGGAGGCTGGACCGGAAGCAGATCGGGCTCCGGGAAGTATCGATAGTCGTCGGCGTCCGACTTCGGACGGCCGGGCGAGGTGGTCCCGGTGTCCTCATGCCAGTGCCGCGTCTCCTGGATGATGGTGCCGCCGTCGGCGAGGATCTGCGCCTGCCGCTGGATCTCGTACCGCACCGCACGCTCCACCGAGCGCATCGAGTTGACGTTCTTCGTCTCCGTGCGCGTGCCGAGCTTCTCGGCACCGCGAGGACGCAACGAGACGTTCGCGTCGCAGCGCAGGTTGCCGCGCTCGAGGCGAGCCTCGGAGATCCCGAGTCCGCGGACGATGTCGCGGATCGCGGCGACATAGGCCTTCGCGACCTCGGGGGCCCGGTGCTCGGTGCCGAAGATCGTCTTCGTCACGATCTCGACGAGCGGGACGCCGGCGCGGTTGTAGTCGACGAGCGAGTACTCCGCCCCCTGGATGCGACCGGTCGAGCCGCCCATGTGGGTGAGCTTGCCGGCGTCCTCCTCCATGTGCGCGCGCTCGATCGGGATCGTCACCATGGTGCCGTCCTCGAGCTCCACCTCGACCGAACCCTCGAAGGCAATCGGCTCGTCGTACTGGGAGATCTGATAGTTCTTGCCCAGGTCCGGGTAGAAGTAGTTCTTCCGGGCGAACCGGCTGGACTCCGCGATCGAGCAGCCGAGCGCGAGGCCGAGGCTGATCGACGAGCGGATGGCCGTCTCGTTGACGACCGGCAGCGCGCCGGGAAGACCCAGGTCGACCGGGGCGATCAGGGTGTTCGGCTCCGCCGCGTGGTACGCCTCGTTCGCGGGGTTGGGTGCGTCGGAGAACATCTTCGTGTTCGTGTTGAGCTCGACGTGCACCTCGAATCCGAGGACCGGCTCGAACAGCTCGAGCGCCTTGTCGAAGTCCATGAGCTTGGCGGCGGCCATCAGCGCGCGCCTCCTTCCAGCTGGGGGGCACGGGACAGCAGCGGCGCGCCCCAGGAGTCCACGAGCAGCGTCTCGAGGGCGGCACCAACGCGGTAGAGGCGGGCGTCCTCCCGCGCGGGAGCGAGGAACTGGATACCGACGGGCAGCCCGTCGTCGTCCGAGAGACCGCTCGGGATCGAGATGCCGGGGACACCGGCGAGGTTCGCCGGGATCGTGGTGATGTCGTTCAGGTACATCTGCAGCGGGTCGTCGATCTTCTCGCCGAGCTTGAAGGCCGTGGTCGGGGCCGAGGGCGTGGCGATGACGTCGACATCGGCGAAGGCCGCGGCGAAGTCCTGCTGGATGAGCGTGCGGACCTTCTGCGCGCTGCCGTAGTACGCGTCGTAGTATCCGGCCGACAGCGCGTAGGTGCCGAGGATGATGCGGCGCTTGACCTCGTCGCCGAAACCGGCGTCGCGGGTCGCGGACATCACGTCCTCCACCGTCGGGTTGCCCGCCGGGGTGACCCGGAGGCCGAAGCGGACCGAGTCGAACTTGGCCAGGTTGCTCGAGGCCTCGGCCGGCAGGATCAGGTAGTAGGCGGCGACGCCGTACTCGAAGTGCGGTGCACCGATATCGACGATCTCCGCGCCCTGCGCCTCGAGCAGCGCCAGCGCGCTGCGGAACGAGGCCGCGACGCCCGGCTGGAAGCCACTGTCGGGCAGCTCGCGGATGACGCCGACGCGGAGGCCCTTGAGGCCGTCCCCGCGCGCACCCTCGCGTGCGGCCGCGGCGAAGGACGGCCACTGCTCGTCGAGCGACGTGGAGTCCTTCGGGTCGTGACCGCCGATCGCGTCGTGCAGCAGACCGGCATCGAGCACTGTGCGGGTGACCGGGCCGACCTGGTCGAGGCTCGACGCCAACGCGATGGCGCCGTAGCGGCTGACGCCACCGTAGGTCGGCTTCACGCCGACCGTGCCGGTCACGTGCGCAGGCTGGCGGATCGATCCGCCGGTGTCGGAGCCGAGGGCGAGCGGGGCCTCGAAGGCGGCGACCGCGGCGGCAGAGCCCCCACCCGAGCCGCCGGGGATCCGGTCGAGGTCCCAGGGGTTGCGGGTCGGGCCGTAGGCGGAGTGCTCCGTCGAGGAGCCCATCGCGAACTCGTCCATGTTCGTCTTGCCGAGCGGGATGAGTCCGGCGGCGCGGGAGCGGGCCACGACGGTCGCGTCGTAGGGCGAGCGGTAGCCTTCGAGGATCCGCGAGCCGCTCGTGGTCGGCTGATCGGTCGTGACGAGCACGTCCTTAATCGCGAGCGGGACACCGGCGATCGGCCCGAGGTCCTGCCCCGCGGCGCGACGGGCGTCGATGTCGGCCGCCGCGTCGAGCGCGTGCTCGTTGACGTGCAGGAACGCATGGACGTCGCCGTCGACCTGGGCGATCCGGTCGAGGTGCGCCTGCGTGGCCTCGACGCTGGAGACCTCGCGCGTCGCGAGCTTGTCGGCGAGCTCCGCCGCCGTCAGTCGGATGATGTCGCTCACTGCTCTTCTCCCAGGATCGCGGTGACGCGGAACCGGCCGTCGGCCTGGTCCGGGGCGTTCTGCAGCACCTGCTCGTGCGTGAGCGTCTCGCCGACCACGTCGGGACGGAACACGTTGCTCAGCGGGATCGGGTGGCTGGTCGCGGCGACGTCGGCGGTCGCGACCTCGGACACCTTGGCGATGTTGTCGACGATGGCGTCGAGCTGGCCCGTGAGCCGCGTCACCTCGTCGTCGTTCAGCTGGATGCGCGCGAGCACGCCGAGATGGCGCACAAGATCAGGGGTGATTTCAGACACGCCCTCAGTCTAGTTGGCGAGCCGCCCGCCGCTCGGCGCGGCGCGGCCCGCCTAAGCTGGGCGCGTGAGCACGTTCCAGCCCCCTCGCCCGTGGATCGCCAGCTACGCCGATGGCGTTCCGGAGGACCTCGCCCCCGTCAGCGGCTCCCTCGTGGACATCGTCGCCGCGTCGGCGCGGGACTATCCCGATGCCCCCGCCCTGCAGTTCTTCGGCAGGGAGACGACCTACGCACAGCTGCAGGAGGCGATCGATCGCGCCGCGGCGGGGCTCCGTGATCTCGGCGTCCGCGCGGGCGACCCGGTCGCCATCGTCCTGCCGAACTGCCCGCAGCACATCATCGCGTTCTACGCCGTGCTGCGGCTCGGTGCCGTGGTGGTCGAGCACAACCCGCTCTACACCCCTCGCGAGCTGCGCAAGCAGTTCGAGGACCACGGGGCCAAGCACGCGATCGTCTGGAACAAGGTCGTCGCGACGGTGCAGGAGTTCCCGAGCGACCTCGCGGTCTCCACGCTCGTGTCCGTGGACGTCACGCGCGCCATGCCGGCCCTCACCCGCTTCGCCCTCCGGCTGCCGGTCGCGAAGGCGAGGGAGTCGCGGGCTGCTCTGACCGAGCGCGTCCGCGGCACCGTCCTCTGGGAGTCGGTGCTCACCGGTGGCCCGATCCCCGCCTCGCATCCGCAGCCGGGCACGGACGACCTGGCGATCATCCAGTACACGTCGGGGACCACCGGCACGCCGAAGGGCGCCGCCCTCACGCACCGCAACCTCCTCGCCAACGCGGCACAGTCCCAGGCCTGGGTCCCGTCCATCCAGCGCGGCAAGGGCTGCGTCGTGTACGCCGTGCTGCCCATGTTCCATGCCTACGGCCTGACGCTCTGCCTCACTTTCGCGATGTCGATGGGGGCCCGTCTGGTGCTGTTCCCGAAGTTCGATCCCGATCTCGTGCTGGACGTGGTCAAGAAGCACCCGGCGACGTTCCTGCCGCTCGTGCCGCCCATCGCCGACCGGCTGCTCGCGGCCGCCACCGCCAAGGGCGTCTCCCTCGACGGCATCGAAGTGGCGATCTCCGGCGCGATGGCGCTGCCGCACGAACTCGTCGTCCCGTTCGAAGCCGCCACGCACGGCTATCTCGTCGAGGGCTACGGTCTGAGCGAGTGCTCGCCCGTGCTCATGGCGAACCCGGTGGCCGACAACCGCGTCCCCGGCACGGTGGGGCTCCCGCTCCCCGGGACGGAGTGCCGCGTCGTCGATCCGGAGAATCCCACCGAGGACGTCCCGGCCGGTTCCGCCGGGGAGCTCGTCGTGCGCGGCCCCCAGGTGTTCTCCGGCTACTACGGCAAGCCCGAGGAGACCGAGGCCGTGTTCGTCGACGGCTGGTACCGGACGGGCGACATCGTCACGATCGACGACGGAGGCTTCGTGCGCATCGTCGACCGCATCAAGGAGCTCATCATCACCGGCGGCTTCAACGTCGCCCCGACCGAGGTGGAGAACGCGCTGCGCCAGCACCCGTCGGTCGCCGACGCGGCGGTGGTCGGGCTGCCCAGCGAGCACTCGGGCGAAGAGGTCGTCGCGGCGATCGTCGTCGACCCGGGCGCCGACGTCGACGTGGAGGCGATCCGCGAGTATGTGCGCAGCATCCTCACGCCGTACAAGGTGCCGCGCCGCGTGTTCATCGTCGAGGAGCTGCCGAAATCGCTGATCGGCAAGGTGCTCCGCCGGCAGGTGAAGGAGAAGCTGCTCGCCCTCACCGCCGGCGGCTGAACGGGGCAGCACAGGTACCGGGTGGGCGGGCGCGCTACCCTTGGGAAGTGACCCCTGAAGAAGTGACCCCCGCCGACGCCCCTGACGAGTCCCCTGCAACCCCCGGATTCGAGGACCTCGGCATCACCGGGCCCGTCCTCAAGGCCATCAAGGATCTCGGCTACGAGACGCCGTCCCCCATCCAGGCCGCGACCATCCCGACCCTGCTCGCCGGCCGCGACGTGGTCGGCATGGCGCAGACCGGAACCGGCAAGACCGCCGCCTTCGCGCTCCCCGTACTGGAGCGGCTCGACGTGACGCAGAAGACACCGCAGGCCCTCGTCCTCGCTCCGACCCGCGAGCTCGCACTCCAGGTCTGCGAGGCGTTCGAGTCGTACGCCTCCCGGATGAAGGGCGTGCACGTGCTCCCCGTCTACGGCGGCCAGGGCTATGGGGTGCAGCTCTCCGCGCTCCGCCGTGGGGTGCACGTCGTCGTCGGAACCCCCGGCCGCATCATGGATCACCTGGCCAAGGGCACGCTCGACCTCTCCGAGCTCCAGTACCTCGTTCTCGACGAGGCCGACGAGATGCTGAAGATGGGCTTCGCGGAAGATGTCGAGCAGATCCTCGCCCAGACGCCGGAGGAGAAGCAGGTCGCCCTGTTCTCGGCGACGATGCCCGCGCAGATCCGCCGCCTCGCGCAGCAGTACCTCCGCGACCCCGAGGAGATCACGGTCAAGTCCAAGACCGCGACCAACACGAACATCACCCAGCGCTACCTCGTCGTCTCCTACGCTCAGAAGGTGGACGCCCTGACCCGCATCCTCGAGGTGGAGAACTTCGACGGGATGATCGTCTTCGTTCGCACGAAGAACGAGACTGAGACTCTGGCCGAGAAGCTCCGTGCCCGCGGGTACTCCGCCGCCGCGATCAACGGCGACGTGCCGCAGGTGCAGCGCGAGCGGAGCGTCAACCAGCTCAAGGACGGCAAGCTCGACATCCTCGTCGCCACGGACGTCGCCGCCCGCGGCCTCGACGTCGAGCGCATCAGCCACGTCGTCAACTTTGACATCCCCACTGACACCGAGTCGTACGTCCACCGCATCGGACGGACCGGACGGGCCGGCCGCACGGGGGACGCGATCAGCTTCATCACCCCGCGCGAGCGCTACCTGCTCAAGCACATCGAGAAGGCGACGCGTCAGCAGCCCACGCAGATGCAGCTCCCGAGCACCGAGGACGTGAACACGACGAGGCTCGCCCGCTTCGACGACGCCATCACGACGGCACTCTCGGAGACGTCGCGCATCGACGCGTTCCGCGACATCATCGCCCACTACGTCCGACACCACGACGTGCCGGAGGGTGACGTCGCGGCCGCTCTCGCGGTGGTCGCCCAGGGTGCGACGCCCCTGCTCCTCGACCCCGCCCAGGACGCCCTGTCGCAGGCGGTGGCCGCCGACAACCGTCCCCCGCGCGAGCGGCAGACGCGGGAGCCCCGGGAGCCGCGGGAGCGTCGCGGGCGCGGCGACTACACCCCGTACCGGATCGAGGTGGGGCGACGGCACCGCGTCGAGCCGCGACAGATCGTGGGCGCGCTGGCGAACGAGGGCGGCCTGGGCCGCGACGACTTCGGCGCGATCAACATCCGTCCCGACTTCTCGATCGTCGAGCTCCCGGCGAACCTCGACCCTGCCGTCCTCGACAAGCTCCGCGACACGCGCATCTCGGGACGCCTGATCGAGATCGCCCCCGACCGTGGACCCGGGGCGCGCCGCGGGTCGTCCTCGCGCGACGGCGACGGCCGTGGCCGACCGCCCCGCTACGACCGGACCGATCGGCGCGACCGCGACGATCGCCCGGCGCCCCGCGACCGCGACCGCGAGGAGAAGCCCTTCCGGAAGCCCCGCCACAAGGGCTGAGCGGACCGACGATGCGCATCGACCGCGCCGGCAGGGAGGATCTCCCCGCGCTCGCCCAGCTCAAATGGCAGGACGTGCCCGCAGACCTGACGGCCGGTCGATCGCTCGACACGTTCACCAGCGAGCTCGGCGACTGGTGGCGCGCGCAGGAGCGCACCCATGTGGCCTTCGTCGCGCGGGCCGAGGACGACGATCGCGTCGTCGGCGCGGCGTGGGTCGCCCTCGTGCCCCGCGTGCCGCGGCCAGGCGCTCCGCACCGCCTCTCCGCGGACATCCAGAGCGTCTTCGTCCTCCCCGAGCATCGGGGGCGAGGAGCGGGCCACGGCCTCGTTGCCGCGGCCTGCGCCCACGCGGTCTCCGTCGGCGCCGAACGGATCACCGTGCACTCGAGCGAGGCGGCCGTGGGTCTCTATCGGCAGCTGGGGTTCGCGGACTCGCCGCGGCTGCGGCAGTTCCTGGCGCCCACCACGGCAGCGCCGGAGAGCGCCTGAGTCCTCATTCCAGCGCCGCGGGCCCCTCGGTGACCAGCACGTGGAACTGCGCGGCGTCGAGGATGCGGATACCGAGTTCCTCCGCCTTCGCGAGCTTGGAGCCGGCTCCCGGCCCCGCGGCCACGAAGTCGGTCTTCTTGGAGACGCTCGAGGCCGCCTTTCCGCCGGCCTTGAGGATCGCCTCCTGCGCGCCTTCACGGGTGTACCCGTCGAGAGAGCCCGTGGCCACCACGGTGAGTCCCTCCAGCACTCCCCCGGCGGCGACCACTGCTCCCGGACCGGGGTGGCCCGGCGTCGCCCACTGCACGCCCGCATCCGCCCACTGCTGGACGATCTCCTGGTGCCAGTCGACCTCGAACCAGGCGCGCAGGGAGTCGGCGATGATGCCGCCCACGCCCTCGACCGCCGCCAGCTCCTCGCGCGACGCGGCACGTATCGCATCCAGCGACCCGAACCACTGCGCGAGCGCCCGCGCCGCGACCGGCCCGACGTGCCGGATGTTGAGGGCGACCAGCAGCCTCCAGAGATCTTTGGTCTTCGCCTTCTCCAGCTCCGCGAGCAGGGTCAGCGCCTGGGAAGACGGCTGCGGACCCTCCAGACCCGACTTCTTCTCGGCCGCGGTCGGGTTGCGTCGGAACGGCGCGCGGGTCTTCACGAGGCCGTCCTCGTCCTCGCGCGGCAAGCCCGTCTCTGCATCGCGCACGACCACCTCGATCGGCACGAGCTGCTCCAGGGTCAGGGCGAACAGCCCCGCTTCCGTGATCAGGGGAGGCTCAGCCGGGGTCGTGGGCTGGGTCAGGGCCGCCGCCGTCACCTCGCCCAGGGCCTCGACATCGAGGGCGCCGCGCGAGCCGATGTGCTCGACGCGTCCGCGCACCTGCGCGGGGCACGACCGGGCGTTCGGGCAGCGGAGATCGATGTCGCCCTCCTTCATGGGGCGCAGCGGCGTGCCGCACTCGGGGCAGTCGGCGGGCATGACGAACTCGCGTTCGCTCCCGTCCCGCTTCTCGACCACGGGGCCGAGCACCTCGGGGATCACGTCGCCTGCCTTGCGCAGCACCACGGTGTCGCCGATGAGGACGCCCTTGGCCTTGACCACGTCCTTGTTGTGGAGCGTCGCCTGACGGACCACGGACCCGGCGACGTGAGCCGGCGCCATCACCGCGAAGGGCGTCGCACGACCGGTGCGACCGACGGAGACGACGATGTCGAGGAGCTTCGTCTGCACCTCCTCCGGCGGGTACTTGTATGCGATCGCCCAGCGGGGCGCCCGACTCGTCGCGCCCAGCTCGTCATGCAGGTCGAGCTCGTCGACCTTGACCACGATGCCGTCGAGCTCGTGCTCGATGTCGTGTCGATGCTCGCCGTAGTACTCGACGAAGGTGACGACGTCGTCGATGCTCCGGCACACCTTCGTGTGCGGGCTGGTCGGCAGGCCCCAGGCCGATAGCAGCTCGTACACCTGGCTCTGCGCAGCGACCGGCGGGTTCGTCCAGGCGCCGATGCCGTGCACGTACAGCGCGAGCGACTCGATGCGCAGCAGCCCCGCTTCCAGCTCCAGGCCGTCCTTCTTGTCGATCTGCTGCCGCAGGCCGCCGCTCGCCGCGTTGCGGGGATTGGCGAAGGCCGGGAAGCGCCGCGCGGCCGCGGTGCGCGCCTTCTCCTCGTCGAACGGTCTCTTCGCCCCGCCCCTGGCCTCCCAGCGCGCGAGGGCGTCCGCATACGCGCGCTCCCGGAAAGCCGCCTGTGCCGCGTTCAGCCGCTCGAACGCGGCGACGGGGATGAAGACCTCCCCGCGGATCTCGACGATCGGCGGGTGTCCCTCGCCGGAAAGCCGATCAGGGATCTCCGGGAGCCGGAGCGCGTTCTCGGTGACGATTTCGCCCACCCGGCCGTCGCCACGGGTCGCGGCCGATGTCAGCACGCCGTTCTCATACCGCAGGTTGATCGCGAGGCCGTCGATCTTGAGCTCGGTCAGCCAGTCGACGTCGCGCCCGGCGGCCGCTCGTGTCTTCTGCGCCCACTCGCGCAGCTCGTCGATCGAGAAGACGTTATCGAGGCTGAGCATGCGCTCGGCGTGCTCGATGGTCGCGAGCCCGGTCGCCTCGGCAGCGCCGACCATCTGCGTCGGCGAGTCCTGGCCCTGGAGCTCAGGGTGCAGGCGTTCGAGCTCTTCCAGGCGCCGCATCCAGCCGTCGTACGTGGCATCGTCGACGAGGGAAGTATCGCGGCCGTAGTAGGCATCCTTCGCCTCGAGGATGCGGGTCGTCAGCTCCTCGGCCTCGCTGCGGGCGTCTTCCAGTGAGATGTTCTCCGGCACTCCGTCAGTCTAGGAGCGGCGACCGACATCCGCCCGGATCAGACGCCGACCGGGACCGCGGACACGGTGGAATCGATCGTGAACTGCCCGAGAACGCGCGTGCCGATGTAGAGCACGGCGGTCTGCCCGGGGGCGACACCGTCAAGCGGAGAATCGGGCACGACGCGGACGCCCTCCGTCGTCACGGTGGCGGTGGCGGGTACCGGCTCGGCGTGCGCGCGGATCTGCACGTCGCACGCGAACACCGACGTGGTCGGCGCGGCGCCGGCCCAGCTGAACCGCTCCCCCGCGATCTCGGCGATCGCCAGGGCCTCCTTCGGGCCGACGACCACCGTGTTGGAGACGGGGCGCACCTCGAGCACGAAGCGCGGCTTGCCGTCCGCCGCCGGGACGCCGAGCTTGAGTCCGCGCCGCTGACCGACCGTGAACGCATGAGCGCCCTCGTGCGCGCCGACGACGGCACCGGAGCGGTCGACGATCTCGCCGGTGGCCGTGCCGACCTTCTCGGCCAGCCAGCCCCGGGTGTCTCCATCCGGGATGAAGCAGATGTCGTGGCTGTCCGGCTTCTGCGCGACGCTGAGGCCACGCGCCTCGGCCTCCGCCCGCACGAGCGCCTTCGACGGCGTGGTCCCCAGCGGGAAGTAGGTGTGCGCGAGCTGGTCGGCCGTCAGGACGCCGAGCACGTAGGACTGGTCCTTCGCGTTGTCCGATGCCCGGTGCAGTTCGAGACCCTCCGCGCCATCGACGAGGGTCGCGTAGTGTCCCGTGCATACGGCGTCGAAGCCGAGTTCCAGGGCGCGCTCCAGCAGGGCGGCGAACTTGATCTTCTCGTTGCACCGCATGCAGGGGTTGGGAGTGCGACCGGCACGGTACTCGGCGACGAAGTCGTCGATCACGTCATCGCGGAAACGCTCGGAGAAGTCCCAGACGTAGAAGGGGATGCCCAGGAGGTCGGCGGCCCGGCGCGCGTCGAGGGCGTCCTCGATGGTGCAGCAGCCGCGGCTGCCGGTTCGGAGCGTTCCCCCGGCGCGGGAGAGCGCCAGGTGCACACCGACCACGTCGTGCCCCGCCTCGACGGCACGCGCGGCCGCGACGGCGGAGTCGACACCACCGCTCATGGCCGCAAGGATTCGCATGGGACCAGTCTACGAGCGCCTGGCTGCGCGGGACCCGGATGCGCGTTCGTAGGCCTCGCCGATCGCGGCGAGCACGGCATCCACATCCTCGGCGGTGGAGGTGCGCCCGAGGGAGAAGCGCAGCACGCTCCGGGCGTCCGTCTCGCTGCGCCCCATCGCCATCACGACGTGCGAGGGCTCGGCGACCCCTGCCTGACAGGCGGATCCCGTCGAGGCCGACACCCCGGCCACGTCAAGGAGGAACAACAGGCTCTCCCCCACCGCGCCGGGGAAGAGGAGATGAGCCGTGCCGGGGAGGCGGTGGTCGGGGTCGCCCAGGAGCTCGGCGGCCGGTACCCGCGCACGGATGCCCTCGACCAGGCAGTCGCGCAGGTCGCCCACCCGGACGCTCTCGGCGGCCCGCTCACGCTCGGCGAGCTCGATCGCTGTCGCCAGCGCCGCCGCTCCCGGCACGTCCTGGGTGCCCGCGCGCAGACCCCGCTGCTGGCCGCCGCCCCTCAGAAGTGGTGTCAGCCGGGCCGACCGCGCCACCACCAGCGCCCCGACACCGACCGGCGCTCCGACCTTGTGGCCGGCGATGCTGAGCGCCACGAGGCCCACGCCGTCGTCGGCGCGGCCGCGGAGATCGCGGAAGGACAGCGGCAGATGTCCGAGCGCGGCGACCGCGTCGAGGTGCAGCGGGACCTCGGAGTCCGCGGCCGAAGCGGCGAGGGCGGACGCGTCGTTGATGGTCCCGGTCTCGTTGTTCGCCACGAGCGCCGTCGCGAGCGCTGCCCCGGGAAGGGCCGCTGCGAAGCGGCCCTCATCGATCCGCGCCCGCGGAGACAGCGGAACAGCACGGGCCTCGGCGCCGTCGGCCACCAGGGCTGCGACCGTGTCCATCGTCGCGTGATGCTCCCCGTCCGGCACGACGACAGCCGTCGTGCCCGGACGACGCGAGTGCCACAGCCCCTGGAGGGCGAGATTGATCGACTCGGTCCCGCCGGAGGTCAGCACCACCTCGATCGGGTCGGCCCCGAGGACCGCGGCCACGCGCTCCCGGGATTCCTCGAGCACGCGGCGCGCATCCTGCCCGGATCCATGCGTCGACGACGCGTTGCCGACGAGGACGGACGCCTCCAGCCACGCGTCCCTGGCCTCCGGGCGCAGCGGGGTGGTCGCCGCGTGGTCGAGATAGTGCCGCATGCTTCGATTCTCCCCGATCCGCGCCCCGAGCGGTCCGTCTGCGCGTGAGACCGGGTGCGTCCTGTCATGAGACTGAAATGCAACACGTTTAGGGTGTATCCATGTCTTCGTCCCCCGACTCCGTCGTGCCCGGTGGGGCGATCCTCGACAATCTCGGCGTCCGGCTGCACGACGGCGTCGGCACGCTGCGGGTCTGGTCGCAGAACGCCTCCGCCGTCGAGCTCGTCGTCTTCGACGCGACGGACCTCGACTGGGTCGTCGACCAGGCTCCGCTCGAACGGCGGCCCGGAGGCGTCTGGGAGGTCACGACGCCCTTGCTGCAGCCCGGAGTCCGCTACGCGCTCCGCGTCGAGGGCCCGCACGGTCCCGGCAACACGTTCAATCCGGAGACGCTCCTCCTCGACCCGTACGCGCGGGGCCTCGCCCAGGGACACGGCTACCAGGAATGGAGGGCCGTGGTCATCGAGGACGGCTTCGACTGGGGCGGCTCCACGAAGCCGCGCATCCCCGCCGACCGGACGCTGATCTACGAGGGCCACCTGAAGGGACTGACCAAGCGGCACCCCGACATCCCGCCCGCGCTGCACGGCACCTACGCGGGTCTCGCGCATCCGGCCATGATCGAGCACCTCCACACCCTCGGGGTGACGTCGGTGGAGCTGCTGCCCGTCCATGCGTTCGTCCCGGAACCGCGGCTGCTGGAGCGGGGGCTGACCAACTACTGGGGCTACAACACGCTCAACTTCTTCACACCGCACGCCGCCTACGCAACGGAGGACGCCCGGAAGCGGGGACCCGAGGCGATCATCGCCGAGTTCAAGGGCATGGTCCGGCTGCTGCACGAGGCCGGCCTCGAGGTGATCCTCGACGTGGTCTTCAACCACACGTCGGAAGAAGGGATCGGCGGACCGCGCTCGAGCCTCCGCGGCATCGACAACGCCCGGTACTACCGGCAGGACGACGCGGGCGTGTACGTCGACACCACCGGATGCGGCAACACCCTCAACACGGCGACCGATGCGGGAGCCCGACTGGTGCTGGACTCGCTCCGGTACTGGGCGGAGGAGATGCAGATCGACGGCTTCCGCTTCGACCTGGCGACGGCGATCGCCCGCGACGGCGCACACACCTACACCCCGGACCATCCGCTTCTGCAGGCGATCGCCGCCGACCCCGTGCTCGCGGAGACCAAGCTCATCGCTGAGCCCTGGGATGTCGGCCTGGGCGGCTGGCAGACAGGCAACTTCCCCGCCGGGTGGCACGAGTGGAACGACCGGTACCGCGACCGGGTGCGCAACTTCTGGCTGAGCGACATCGACTACGCACGGCGGGCCTCGGCACCGGTCGGGATCGGCGGCTTCGCCACCCGCCTCGCCGGCTCGTCGAACACCTTCAGCGAGGAGCGCGGGCCGCTCGCGAGCATCAACTTCGTCACGGCGCACGACGGGTTCACGCTGCACGACCTCGTCTCCTACGACGTCAAGCACAACGAGGCCAACGGCGAGCACAACCGCGACGGCGCCGACCTCAACCGCTCCTTCAACCACGGCGTCGAGGGGCCTACCGACGATCCCGCGATCCTCACCGCACGGCGGAAGGCCATGCGCAACCTGCTCGGCACCCTGCTGCTCTCGGCCGGCATCCCGATGCTCACCGCCGGGGACGAGGTGGGGCGCAGCCAGCGCGGTAACAACAACGCCTACGCACAGGACTCGCCGCTGTCGTGGCTGTCCTGGGAGTTCGAGCCCTGGCAGGAAGACCTCCGTGCTCACGTCGCGCGCCTGGTGCGGCTGCGTCAGGAGAACCCGGCACTGCGTCCGAGTCGGTACGCGCGCCTCGGCGAGCACATCCCGAACGCGTCGGTCATGGACTGGTACGACCAGGACGGCGCGACCATGGAGCCGAACCAGTGGACAGATCCCGGCAACCGCACCCTGCAGTACGTCGCCGCGTCCACGCCGGACAAGGAAGCCGCCAACCGCATCCTGCTGATCGTGCACGGGACGGAGGCGCCGATCGACGTGCGGCTGCCGGAGGAGATCGATGACGCCACTCGGTTCGTCTCCCTCTGGTCGAGCGCCGACGAGCGCCCGTCGGAGGCGGAGGAGACGTTCGCGCCGGGCGATGTGCTGCCGACCCCCGGCACCTCGATGCGCTTGTTCCGGGTGGAGTGATAGCACGGTTAGCCGCCGGGGTCGAGCGGTAGGTTCCGACAGGCCCGAGCGGTAGATTCGGCATGTGACTGCACGTGCTGGAACCCGACCCACGGCTCTCCGGAGCCCCGTTCAGATCCCGACGCGCGCCGCCGACGCGGATCTCCCCGGAGCTCTGCGGACGACCCGGATCCCCTTGCTCGACGGTACCCCGGCGGTCCCCGGCGGGTTCCCGGCCAAGGCCTTCGCTGGCGAGGTCGTCCCTTTCCGCGTCGTGGCATTCCGGGAAGGGCACGATCTCATCGGCGTGCATGTACGGCTGACGTCTCCGACCGGCGACGAGAGCCTGCACCGGCTGACCGCCCTCGCGGACGGCACCGACCGCTGGGAAGCCGAGATCGCGCTCGACGCGGAGGGCGTCTGGCGGTACCGCTTCGAGGGATTCTCGGACGACTTCGCCACCTGGGCTCATGCCGCGCATGTCAAGATCGCCGCGGGAGTCGATGTCGAGGTGATGGCCGCCCTGGGCGCCGAGCTCCTGCAGCGCGCCGCCGGAGAGAAGGACCGCCCCGCGGCGCAGCGCACGCGGCTGCGCGCCCGCGCCGAGGAGCTCCGGAGAGGTGACGCCGCCACGACCGCTGCGTCGGCGGTCGACCCCGAACTCGCGGCGATCTTCCGCGACCGTCCGGTCACGACCCTGCGCTCCGCCTCCGCGGAGCAGGTCCTTCGCGTCGAGCGCACCCGTGCGGGGGTTGGCGCCTGGTACGAGTTCTTCCCACGCTCCGAGGGCGCCCGTCGCCTCAAGGACGGCACGGTGCGCAGCGGCACGTTCCGCACCGCCGCGAAGCGCCTGCCCGACGTCGCCCGGATGGGATTCGAGGTGATCTACCTCGTCCCGGTCCACCCCATCGGCACCACCAACCGCAAGGGTCGCAACAATACCCTCGTCGCCGAACCCGGCGATCCGGGCTCGCCGTACGCGATCGGAGCGGCGGAGGGCGGACACGACGCGATCCATCCCGACCTCGGGACCCCGCAGGACTTCCGTGCCTTCGTGCGCGCCGCGCGGAAGGAGGGGCTAGAGGTCGCCCTCGATCTCGCCCTGCAGGCCTCCCCCGACCACCCGTGGGTCCGCGACCACCCGGAGTGGTTCACGACCCTGCCGGACGGGAGCATCGCCTACGCGGAGAACCCGCCCAAGAAGTACCAGGACATCTACCCGCTGAACTTCGACAACGATCCGGAAGGCATCGCGGCCGAGATGCTCCGGATCGTCCGGCACTGGGTGGGCGAGGGCGTCCGGATCTTCCGCGTGGACAACCCGCACACCAAGCCGCTGCAGTTCTGGGAGTGGCTGATCGCGACGGTCAACGAGACGGATCCCGACGTCATCTTCCTCGCCGAGGCGTT
This sequence comes from Microbacterium sp. K36, assembly GCF_004794355.1. Taxonomy (NCBI): domain Bacteria; kingdom Bacillati; phylum Actinomycetota; class Actinomycetes; order Micrococcales; family Microbacteriaceae; genus Microbacterium; species Microbacterium sp. K36. The sequence goes on from NZ_SSDN01000099.1 coordinate 147,078, forward strand.
CACCCGACCCGCCGTGATGCGTGCGTTGGCCGCGGTGGGCTTCCAGCAGAGCTACAGCTACTTCACTTGGCGCAACACCAAGCCCGAGCTGGAGGAGTTCCTCACCTCGATCTCCCGCGAGACGGCCGACTACATGCGTCCGAACCTCTTCGTGAACACGCACGACATCCTCACCGAGTACCTCCAGTTCGGTGGTCGCGCGGCGTATCGCATCCGTGCCTGCATCGCCGCGACGGCCGGGCCTGTGTACGGCGTCTACGCCGGCTACGAGCTCATCGAGAACGTGGCCCGTCCGGGTTCCGAGGAGAACATCGACAACGAGAAGTACGAGTACAAGTTCCGGGACTGGGCGGGGGCCGAGGAACGCGGGGAGTCCCTGGCTCCGCTGCTCCGGCGACTGAACGAGATCCGTGCGGCACATCCGGCGCTGCGGCAGCTCCGAAACCTCGAACTGCACTGGAGCGACGACGACGCCGTCCTCGTGTTCAGCAAGCACCTCGACGCTGCCTTCACCGGCACCGGCAGGCCGGACACCCTCATCGTCGTGGCGAACGTCGACCCGCATTCGGTGCGCGAGACCACCGTCCACCTCGACACCACGCGTTGGGGGGTTCCCCTGGGCGAGACCTTCGAGGTGGAGGATCTCCTGACCGGCAGCGTCTGGACCTGGAGTGACCACAACTACGTCCGGCTCGACGCCTTCGCCGAGCCCGTCCACATCCTGAAGGTGAGGGAGCGCGCATGAGCCGCATCGAGGACACCGCCGACGCCGAGTGGGAGGCGGTCGCTGCCGGTCAGCATCACGACCCGCACTCCCTGCTCGGTGCGCACCCTGCCAAGGACGCTGCCGGCCGTACAGTCACCGCCGTCCGCGCCCGTCGGCCTCTCGCCGAGACCGTCGAGGCCGTGTTCGGCGACGGGAGCAGGCTCACCCTGTCCCACGTCGCGCACGGCGTCTGGGAGGGCACGCACCCCGGACCGCCGCTCCCGTATCGCATCGCGACGCGCTACCGCGGCGAGGAGGAGACCGTCTCCGGTGACCCGTACCGGCATACCCCGACGCTGGGCGACCTCGACCTGCACCTCATCGCCGAGGGTCGGCACGAGCGCCTGTGGGAGGCACTGGGTGCCCATCCCCGCACCCAGGGCGACGAGCAGGGGGTGTCCTTCGCGGTGTGGGCTCCCGATGCGTCGGCCGTCCGGGTGGTGGGCGATCACAACGGTTGGAACGGCGAGAGCCACGCCATGCGCTCCCTCGGGGCCAGCGGCGTCTGGGAGCTCTTCGTCCCTGACCTCCCCGTCGGCACCCGGTACAAGTACCAGATCCGTACGCGGAGCGGCGCCTGGATCCTCAAAGCGGACCCGATGGCTCTGGCGGCACAGGTGCCCCCGGAGACCGCGTCGGTCGTCACCGCGTCGTCCTACGTCTGGGAGGACGGCGCGTGGATGACTCGGCGTGCCGCGACCCATGCCGTCGCGCAGCCGCTGTCCGTGTACGAGGTGCACGTCGGCTCCTGGCGCGGTGGCCTGGGGTACCGCGAGCTGGCCGATCCGCTGATCGCGCACGTGCAGGAGACGGGCTTCACGCACGTCGAGTTCATGCCGCTCGCCGAGCACCCGTTCGGCGGATCGTGGGGCTATCAGGTCAGCGGCTACTACGCGCCGACGAGCCGGTACGGCTCCCCCGACGACCTGCGCTACCTCATCGACCGCCTGCACCAGGCCGGCATCGGCGTGATCATGGACTGGGTCCCCGGGCACTTTCCCAAGGACGCCTTCGCCCTGGCGCGCTTCGACGGCCAGCCCCTGTACGAGCACCCCGACCCCCGACGTGGCGAGCATCAGGACTGGGGCACGCTCATCTTCGACTACGGCCGGCCCGAGGTCCGCGGCTTCCTCGTCGCCAACGCGCTGTACTGGCTCGAGGAGTTCCACGTCGACGGCCTCCGGGTCGATGCCGTGGCTTCTATGCTCTACCTCGACTACTCGCGTCGCGAGGGTGAGTGGGAGCCGAACATCCACGGCGGACGCGAGAATCTGGAGGCGATCCGCTTCCTTCAGGAGGTCAACGCCACGGCCTACCGGCTCCACCCCGGGATCCTCATGATCGCCGAGGAGTCCACGAGCTTCCCCGGCGTCACAGCGCCGACGGATCATGCCGGGCTCGGGTTCGGATTCAAGTGGAACATGGGGTGGATGAACGACTCGCTGCAGTACATCGGTAGAGACCCGATGTACCGGGCGCACCACGAGGGCGAGATGACATTCTCGTTCGTCTACGCGTTCGGCGAGAACTACGTGCTGCCGATCAGTCACGACGAGGTCGTGCACGGCAAGGGCAGCCTGCTGTCGAAGATGCCGGGCGACCACTGGCACAAGCTCGCGAACGTCCGCGCCTACCTCGCCTACATGTGGGGACATCCGGGCAAGAAGCTGCTGTTCATGGGACAGGAGTTCGGACAGCTCGCGGAGTGGTCCGAAGGGCGTGAACTGGACTGGTGGCTCCGCGACCAGCCCTCCCACGCTCAGCTGCAGGACTTCGTCGCCGCGATGAACGGCGTGTACCGGGCGCAGGCACCGCTCTGGGAGCGCGACAGCGACGGCTCGGGGTTCACGCGCCTCGGGGCACCCAGCTGGGACCCCTCCGTGATCGCCTTCGAACGGCGAGACGCGCACGGCGGCCGTCTCGTCGTCGTCAGCAACTTCGCCGGAGTGGAGCGCACCGGGTACCGTCTCGGGCTCCCGCGCGAAGGCGTGTGGCAGGAGATCCTGAACTCGGATGCTTCCACCTACGGTGGACGGGGCTCAGGCAATCTCGGAATGGTGATCGCCGAGTCGGCGGACGCCGGCGCCCCCACGGCGTCGATCACGCTGCCCGCGCTGTCGACGCTCTGGCTCCGTCACCAGCCGGAGCCGCACGTCCCCACCGTGAACAACGGCTGAGGAGCGACCGGAACGATCGATCTGCGCGGGTGAGCCCGGGCAGATCGATCAGAACAGCAGCGAGGAGAGTCGGTTGCGAGCCGCGATCACGCGCGGGTCGCTGGCGCCGATGAGCCCGAAAAGCTCGACGAGACGCTCACGCACGGGAGTGCGCTGGTCGGACGGCAGCTGCGCGAACAGGTCGAGCAGCCGGCCGAAGGCGTCGTCGACGTGTCCGCCGGCGAGGTCGAGGTCCGCGACGTCGAACTGGGCCTGCACGTCCAGCGGAGCCGCGGCGGCCGCAGCCCTGGCGGTCTGCAGGTCGAGCCCCTGGACCCGGTCCAGCAGGCGGACCTGGCCCAGGCCGGCGATGGCGTCCTCGTCACGCGGGTTCTCCGCGAGCGCCTTCTCATAGGCGGCGATGGCTGCACGGTAGTCGCCACGCTCGATGGCGGCGAACGCCTCGGCGTGCAGCGGCGGCAGCTCGGGCTCGGCGGGAGGTTCAGCCTCCCCCGCCTCGGAGTCGCCGACCGGGATCGTTCCTGAGACGCCGTTCTGCGCGGCCACCTGCAGCAGCTGCGCGAAGACCTCACGCACCTGCTGCTCGGGCACGGCGCCCGTGAACATCGGTACCGGCTGGCCTGCGATGAGGGCGACGACCATCGGGATCGACTGCGCGCGGAAGCTCTGCGCGAGCTGCGGGTTCGCATCGACGTCGACCTTGGCCAGGAGCACACGACCGCCGAGCTCCCTGGTCACCTTCTCGATGATCGGGCTCAGCTGCTTGCACGGCCCGCACCACTCGGCCCAGAGGTCGACGACCACGGGGACGGTGCGGGACAGCTCGAGCACCTGGCCGAAGTTCTCGTCTGTCGCATCCACGACGACATCGGCCACCGGGGAGCTCGAGGGGGCAGTCGCACCGCTCGCCGGCGCGGACGGACGGTTGCGCAGACTGGACAGATCGACGGCGCCTCGCAGGGCCGCCGGAGACATCTCACTCACTTGATCACCTTCACGGAGACGAGATCCTGACGCGAGGCCAGGAGGCGGATCGGTTCGCTCGAGCCCTGAGACGGCACGGCGAAGAACAACTGGAACTCGTATGTCGTCTCGGCGCCCTTCGCGGACTCGTTCGCCCCGGTGAGCGCCTTGGCCTCCTCATTGTCACCGAAACGGATGACGACGTCGGAGGACGTGGGGGTGATCGTCTCGACGTCGAGGACGGAGACCGCGACGATGGCGCCGCTGTCCAGAGTCGTCATCGAGACCGGTTCCGCCGTCGTCGGCTTCATGTCGAACGCCGCCTTGGACGTCTTCGCGGCGCCGGCATCGGCCAGGCCCTGCACCAGGTTCTGCCTGCTGTCCCTGATCGACGTGGCAAGGTTGAGCGCCAACTCGTCGAACTGCCCGTACGACGCGCTCTTCTCGCCCGCGTCGACGACATCGGCGAAAGCCGCGGCGACCTCGTTCGGCGGCACGGACAAGAAGGCCGAGTCTGCCGGGACCAGCGAGGTCCCCAGCCAGCTCGCGGCAACCTCGGGGAACACCGCATCCGCCGACATCTCCGCCATGTTGGTCACCTTGTAGTTGGACCACGGGTCGGCCTGCGTCATGGTGAGCACCACCGGCGGCACAGTGTCGTCACCGGTGCTCTTCGAGAGCATGAGGACGGTGCGCGGCCAGCGGTCCGTCGCCTCGGGGAGCACCACCTCGACGTCGTCGGTGGGGATCGCGGCGGGCGCGGCCCGATCCGGGAGCTTCGCGCGCAGGGCGTAGTCGGTGGTCCTCGTTGTCAACGGAGCGCCGTCGAGCCGGGTCGCCGCGAGGTCGAGGTCCTTCGCCTCATCGGCCTGCACCAGAGTCTCGGAGACCTCCCGGAGGATCCGCTCGGCCTGCGTCTCGGTGACCGCCGGCGGCTTCTGGTTCTCGGGGGCGATCACGGTCGGCGTCGGAGACGGCGATGCGGAGGCGTCCCCAAACTCCGGCCAGGAATCGGCCGTGCAGCCCGAGGCCAGCAGCGCGGTCAGACCGATGGCGGGGAGGGCGAGCAGGCGCAGACGACGCCTCGGGCGGTCGGCTCGCATCGTGCTCTTCCCGTCCTGCTCCTTCTCGTCGACGATCTCCGCGTCCTCCACGTCGTCCTTCCCCGCCGGTGTCGGCGACTGCGCCCCGTCCGCGGCTTCCAAGGCATCCCGCTCGGACGGCGGAAGGGCCGCCACGTCGATCGGCTGCGTCGAGGGAAGCGGCCCCGGACCCTTCCGGCGCGGGCCCCGACCACGGCGCTGGTGGCGGATCGCGAGCACGTAGAGGACCAGCCCCACGAGGAGCACAAGGCCGCCGGCGGCCATGAGGGGTCCCGCCAGCGGCGTCCGCGTGTCCAGCGGCCAGGAGACGACGATGTCGTCCGGAGCGTCCTTGGTGCCGTCGTAGGCGATCAGCACGCTCGTCCCTTCCGGGAGCTGCATGTTGTCGGTGGAGAGGAAGTTCTCATCGGTGAACGAGTCGAGCCACAGATCGGACCCGGCGGGGTTGCGACCCGCGGGTGCATCGGCGTCGGCTTCCGGCGCCGGCGTCTCCGTGGCCTCCGGCGCCGGTGTCTCGGTCGACCCCTCGTCGTCCGCTGCGGCGACATGCTCGACGACGAGCTCGTCCTCGTCCCCGACGGTCACGTGGTTGTACTCGGAGTCGGAGAGCCAGGCCTCCATATCGGCCGTGCGCCCGTAGCTGGTGAAGATCTCACCCTCGCCGCGGATGAGCAGCTTCTGCGCGCCGGCGTTGATCCGCAGGACGTCGCCGTCCAGGAGCACGAAGGGCGCAGGCTCCTCGATGTCCACTCGGGCCTCTTCAGACGATGGGCCGACGAAGATGGTGCGTTGGGCGATCCCCGCACCGATCAGCACGGCAGCCAGCACGAAGGCCACCACGGCCCATACGAAACGCACGAATAGTCTCCTCACGCATCGCGGCTTCCCGCCCGCGACGCCACACTCGACATTTCAGACTAGCGAACACACCTGTGTGTTGACCACGAGGGCCCTCCCTCCTCCATCCCGCGGCACGTCGGCGACGCGTCGAGCCGCGGCATGGGTAGCCTTGCTGCAGCCGTTCCGAGGAGTCTGCATGAAGATCCACAACCCGTTCCGCACCGCCCTCGTGGCGACACTCGGCGTGGGCCTCGGCATCGTGCTGATCAGCAGCGTGCAGACGCTGTCGACCGTGCTGCTGTACATCGGCACCGCGCTCTTCCTCAGCCTCGGACTCGATCCCCTGGTCACGTTCCTCGAGCGCCGTCGTCTGCCGCGCTGGCTCGCTGTCCTCGTGACGATCGTCGCCGTGCTGGCCGTCTTCGTCGGGATCATCCTGATCGTGCTGCCTGTGCTGGTCGACCAGATCTCGCAGCTCATCGCCCAGATCACGGCGATCGTGCAACGGGGAACCGCCATCGAGGATCTGAGGAGCTGGATCCAGGAGACGTTCCCGAACCTCCTCGTCGACGATGTCTTCGCGTACGTGGAGGACTGGCTGACGACCAACCTCGCGGAGATCGGAGGGTCGATCGGTCAGGGTGTGCTGATCGCCAGCGGCGCCGTGCTCAGCGGCGTGTTCGGCGCCTTCATCGTCCTCATCCTGACCATCTATCTCACGGCTTCGACGCCCTCGCTCAAGCGCGCGGTGTACCAGCTCGTCCCGGCGTCCAAGCGGGATCGCTTCATCGATCTCTCGGAGCAGATCACCGACTCGGTCGGCTACTACGTCATGGGCCAGGTCAGCCAGGGCGTGATCAACGGCGTCCTCAGCGCGATCTACCTGACGATCATCGACGCGCCGTTCCCCGCCGTTCTCGCGGTCGTCGCGTTCTTCTTCTCGCTCATCCCGCTGGTGGGCACCCTGACCGGCTCGACGATCATCGTCCTCGTCTGCCTGATCCCTGGCCTCGGCTCCCCCGGCACGGCTCTCGCGGCGGCGATCTACTACCTGATCTACATGCAGATCGAGGCGTACGTGATCTCGCCGCGCATCATGAGCCGCGCCGTCTCCGTGCCCGGCGCCGTCGTCGTGGTGGCCGCTCTCGCCGGAGGCAGCCTGCTGGGCCTGCTCGGGGCGCTCATCGCGATCCCGGTGGCCGCCAGCATCCTGATCCTTTACCGCCAGGTGCTCATCCCGCGTATGAACGAACGATGACCAGGGTCGCCCGCGGCGTCAGTCCTCGGTCGACCAGTGGGTCGGCAGCGGCAGAGCCGACGGATTGACCGCGGCGACGATCTCTGTGAGCACCCGGCGCGTCTGCGTCTCCCCCACCCACAGGTGCTTGCCTCCTTCGACGGCGATCAGCTGCGCCTGCGGGATCGTCGCGAAGCGCTCCCGTGCTTCCGCCGGGCGCAGGTAGTCGTCGAACTCGGGCACCAGGATGACCACGCGGTGGCCGGTCTTCCCCCAGGCGGCGACCTCCTCCGCCGTCGCGCGATGCAACGGCGGCGAGAGGAGGATGATGCCCTCGATGTCGTGGTCGGCACCGTACTTGAGGGCGAGTTCCGTCCCGAACGACCACCCGACGAGCCACGGGCGCGGCAACGCGCGGTCCCGGACGAAGTCCATGGCGGCCGCGACATCGAACTGCTCCGCAGCGCCGCCGTCGAACGTTCCCTCGCTGGTGCCGCGCGGCGATGTGGTGCCACGGGTGTTGAACCGCAGCACCGCGAGATCAGCCAGGGCGGGCAGCCGCGCGGACGCCTTCCGGATGATGTGCGAGTCCATGAAGCCGCCGGCGGTCGGCAGCGGGTGCAGCGTGACCAGGGTCGCGACCGGGGCGGCGGCCTCCGGCATCGCGAGCTCGCCGACGAGCGTCAGGCCGTCCGCGGTGTGCAGCTCGATCTCCTCACGACGCGCCGGAAGCTCCAGCGGTCCCCGGATCTCCATGGTCATGCGATCCTCCAACAGTGGTTGTGCCAGTGTCTGCGGTCGGCGAGAGCCGCGGCGTCGCCGAGAACACCGTCCGCGCGCCAGGCGACGAGGTGGGCGGTCCCGGGTTCGACGGACCGTCCGCAACCCGGGCAGACATACGCCTTCTGCGCCTGGAGCGCGGAGACGGGCTGCACCGTCCACTCCACGCCTCGGCGGACCTCGGTGCGCTTCCAGCCGGCGAGGAGACGCTCGAACGAGTCATCGCCCTCAGGGCGCGCGGAAGGACGTCGGCGTGAGCGGGGCATGGTGCCGCCTCACCACCAGTGGTTGGTGACCCAGAAGTTGTACGCGCCTGCCCAGCTGCCGTAGCGACCGGTGGCGTATCCGGTGGCCCAACGGAGGTTATCCACCGGGTTGTAGCCGTTGCCCGGCACCTTGCTGCAGGGCAGCGCCTGGACGAGGCCGCAGGCGCCGGAGGACGAGTTGGTCGCGTTGGGGTTCCAACCGCTCTCCCGCGAGACGATGTAGTCGACGTACTGCCAGTCGCCCTGCGCGATCCCGGCCGCTGCCATCCACTCCGCGGGAGCGCCGCCACCGCTGTACGGCGGGAGCCCACCGCCACCGGAGGATCCGCCCTGCGAGTCGTCGGACGACGACGAGGACGTGGTCGCCGGGGCCGGCTTGGGCTTCGGCTTGGGCTTGACGTAGATGTCGAACGACCCGCGCTCGACGGGGGTGATCGCCGCCCCTTCCACCGTGACCGTGAGGTTCTGCGTGTCCGCCAGTGCCACCGCATACACGGAGTCCGGTGCCTCCGTGGCCATGGGCTGCGCCAGGGCGACACCGGTGGGCGCGACCATCGCGGCGGCGAATCCGACGACCGCGAGAGAGCTGAAGACCCCGACGACACCGCGGCGGCGAGACCAGCGGCGGGTACCGCGGGAGGCCGACACGGACGTCGCTGCGGGTACCAGCAGGGCGTCGTTTCGTTCGGGCATCATGTCGTTTCGGGAGTTCACGATGGAGGACAGTTTACGCATACCTGCCTGAAGAGGCCATCAGACGTGCTCAGCGGACCGCCAGTATCACGTCGATGGTGGCGTCCAGGAGCGCGTCGACCTGCTCTTCGCGGTAGCCGCCGCGCTGCATGCGGAACGCCGCGGACCGCAGTTGCTCGGCCGACAACGCGTCGCCGTCCCGCAGGTAGCGGACGATACGGGAGGTGACGTGATCGACCTCGTCGACGCGGTAGCCGAAGGTGAGGAATCCGGTGCGGGCGAACCGGTGGCGACGCGGACGCGCCAGGTGGTCCAGGATCACCTGCGCGTCGGCCCTCGCCTGCTCCACCCAAGCGCCGGCTCCGAGGGAGCGCACGGCGCGCTCCCGCTCGCGCGCGGCGAAGGCATCCTCGACGCGTCCGAGGGCCGCGTCGACGTCCGCCACCACGTAGCCCTCCTTGACGAGCGGGAAGGAGACGGTGCGCACATCCTCGGCCGTGAGGTCGTCCGCACCGCTCTCGAACGCCTGTCGCGCCGACGCGAGGAACCCGTCCACCGCGGCGCGGTGATACCCCTTCGTGCGTCCGGTTGTGAGCGCGAACGCCGGCTTGGCCGTGCTCTGCACGGTGGCCTCGCGGCGGTCGTCGTCCATCACAGCACCACTGTCGTTCATCACAGCACCAACCAGGGAGAGAGGAGGAAGTACAGGCAGAGGGCGGGGATCGTCGACGGCAGGATGCTGTCCAGCCGGTCGAGGAGTCCTCCGTGCCCCGGAAGCCACGAGCTCATGTCCTTGATCCCGAGGTCGCGCTTCAACATCGACTCGCCGAGGTCCCCGAGCGTCGCGGACAGCAGGATCGCGGCCCCGAAGATCACGCCGCCCCACCAGGGCAGGTCGAGCAGGAAGATCGCGAGCAGCACGCCCGCCACGAGCGACGCGACCACGGCGCCGCCGAAGCCCTCCCAGGTCTTCTTCGGACTGATCCGCGGAGCCATCGGGTGCCGTCCGAAGGCGAGTCCAGCCGCATACGCGCCGGTGTCCGCGGCGACCGCGATCGCGATGAAGCTGAGCACCCACCACTGCCCACCCTCCTGCTCGAGCAGGATGAGGGCCACGCCGGCGAGGAACGGCACATACACCTGCACGAACCCGCCGATCACGGCGTCGGTGAGCACATCTCCGTAGGTGCGGCCGTCCTTCGCGACCATCTGGGCGAGCAGGCGCCAGACGATGACGAAGGCCACGGAGACGAACAGCATGACCCAGCTCAGCCACGGCTCGGCGAAGTAGGCGGACAGGACCAGGAACGTCGCGGCGATCAGCTGCGGGACGACGTCGACACGACGCCCGGCCGCTCGCAGGGCGCGGGAGAGCTCGTACACGCCGAGGAGGGCCGCAGCCAACGCGAACGGCACGAACAGCGCCTTGATGAACAGCAGCGAACCGAGCAGGGCCGCGCCGAATGCGAGTCCGATGACGATCGCGAGGATCAGATCGCGACCGGTGCGTTGCTTGATGCGCTCGTTCGCCTGGTCGAGCTGATCGCGCGCATGAGAGACATGCGTGCCGAACTCATCGCGCGCCTGACGCCACTGCTCGCGGATCGCGTTGTGGTCGGCGGTATCGAGGCGGTCTGCGGTGACAGGGGCCGCACCCGGCTGCCCGGGGAGCGGTGGCCGCGGCGGCACCCGATCCGCGTCGAACGCCGGGAAGGCGGCGTCGCCGAGCGGCACGCCGCCGTCGGGACCGGCCTTCGGCCGCTCCTCCCGGCGCGTCACCGGAGTGCCCTCCTCAGCGCCGCGCGATTCATCGGACATACGAGCTACACCTCGAGGAGTTCGGCCTCTTTGCGCTTGAGCGCGTCGTCGATGAGATCGACGTGCTGACGGGTCAGCGCGTCCAGCTCCTTCTCGCCGCGGGCGATCTCGTCCTCGCCGAGCTCGCTCTTCAGGCCGTCCAGCTCGTCCTTCGCCTTCCGGCGGATGCCGCGGACGTGGACCTTCGCGTCCTCGGCCTTCGACTTCACGAGCTTGACGTACTCCTTGCGCCGCTCGGCGGTGAGCTCGGGCATCGTGACCCGCACGAGGTTGCCGTCGTTCGTGGGGTTCGCCCCGAGGTTCGGCATGTCGCGGATGGCCTGCTCGATCGCCTTGAGCGCGGATTTGTCGTACGGCGTGACGATGAGCGTGCGCGCTTCCTGGTTCGCGAGCGAGGCGAGCTGCGCGAGCGGGGTCGGCGTGCCGTAGTAGTCGACCAGCACCTTCTGGAAGAGCTGCGGGTTCGCACGACCGGTGCGCACCGTGGAGAAGTCCTCCTTGGCAGCCTCGACGGCCCGGGACATGCGGGTGGTGGTTTCAGCGAGGACGTCCGCGATCACGGTGGCTCCTATCGTCGGGGTGTTCTGGAAATTCTATCGGGAGCGGGCTCCCGTCCCGTGCAGGCGCTCAGGCGGTGACGAGCGTGCCGATGGGCTCGCCCAGGAGTGCCCGGGTGACGTTGCCCGCCGGCTCCATGCCGAAGACGCGCATGTCCATGTTGTTGTCCATGCACAGGCTGAACGCCGTCGAGTCGACGACCTTGAGCCCCTGTTGCAGCGCATCGCGATAGGTCACCCGGTCGATGCGCTCCGCGTCGGCGTGCTTGTTCGGGTCGGCGGTGTAGATCGCGTCGACACCGTTCTTGGCGACGAGCACCTCCTGCGCCCCGATCTCCAGAGCGCGCTGCGCGGCGACCGTGTCGGTGGAGAAGTACGGCAGGCCGGCGCCGGCGCCGAAGATGACGACGCGGCCCTTCTCCATGTGCCGCTCCGCCCGACGCGGGATGTAGGGCTCGGCGACCTGGGTCATCGAGATCGCGGACTGCACACGCGTCGCGGCACCCGCCTGCTCGAGGAAGTCCTGCAGGGCCAGGGCGTTCATCACGGTGCCGAGCATGCCCATGTAGTCGGCGCGCCCGCGGTCCATACCCCGCTGGCTGAGCTCCGCCCCGCGGAAGAAGTTGCCGCCGCCGACGACGACCGCCACCTCGACCCGGTCGACCGCGGCGGCGATCTCCCGCGCCATCTGGCTGACCACGTCGGGGTTGACGCCGAGCTGACCGGCGCCGAACGCCTCTCCGGAGAGCTTGAGGAGGACGCGACGGCGTCCGGTGCGTTCAGTCATGGGGGATGTCCTCTCGTCCCGATTCAAGATAGTGCCTGGTGGGCATGAAGAAGGGGTTCGGATCGAGCGATCCGAACCCCTTCGACAGTGCTACGCGCCGACCTTGAAGCGCGCGAAGTCCGTCACGGTGATACCGGCGTCCTTCGCCACCTGGGCGACAGAGAGCTTGTTGTCCTTGGCGTAGTCCTGCTCCAGCAGGGCGACCTGCTTGATGAACGCGGAGACGCGGCCTTCGACGATCTTCGGCAGAGCGGCCTCGGGCTTGCCCTCGTTACGGGAGATCTCGGTGACGATCTCGCGCTCCTTCTCGACCGCATCCGCCGGCACGTCCTCGCGGGACAGGTACGACGGGTTCGCGAACGAGATGTGCTGGGCGATGCTGCGCGCGGTCTCGGCGTCGTCACCCGTGTAGGCGACGACGACACCGATCTGCGGCGGCAGGTCCTTGCTCGTGCGGTGGAGGTAGACCTCGACGCTGTCACCGGAGACGGTGCGCACGCGACGGAGCTCGACCTTCTCGCCGATGATGGCGGCCTCTTCCGAGATGAGCTGCTCGACGGTCTTGTCGCCCGCCGAAGCGGCGAGGGCGGCCTCGACCGAGTCGGCCTTCACGGCGGCGACGGCGTCGGCGACCTTGTCGGCCAGCGCGATGAAGCGCTCGTTCTTCGCGACGAAGTCGGTCTCGCAGGCGAGCTCGACGAGCGTCACGGCGCCGTCCTGCTCACGAGCGACGACGAGGCCCTCGCTGGTCGAACGGTCGGCGCGCTTGGCGTTGCCCTTCGCACCCTTCAGGCGCAGGATCTCGGTGGCCTTCTCGACGTCGCCGTCTGCCTCCTCGAGCGCCTTCTTGGTGTCGACCATTCCCGTGCCGAGCTGCTCACGCAGCGCCTTGAGGTCGGCGATGGTGAAGTTGGCCATGTGTGGTGGCTCCTTGCTTCGTTGTGTGGGTGTACGAGGGATTACTTGGCGTCTGCGGCCTCGGCGGCGGCGACCTCGGCGGTCTCCTCACCGGAAGCGGCGGCGATCGCCTCGTCGTGCGCCTGGGCACCGGCCTCGTCGGCGGCGGTGGCGTCGGCGGCCGGGGTCTCGACGACAGCGGCCTCGTCGTCCGCGGTCACGACCTCGGCAGCGTCAGCGGACTCCTGCACGGGAGCCTCGAGAAGCTCCTTCTCCCACTCGGCCAGCGGCTCCGCGTCGCCCGACTCCGGGTTGTGCTTCTGCTGCAGGCCCTCGGCGGCGGCGTCGGCGATGATACGCGTCAGCAGCGACACCGAACGGATGGCGTCGTCGTTGCCGGGGATCGGGTACTGGAAGTCGTCCGGGTCGGCGTTGGTGTCGAGGATGCCGATCACCGGGATGCCGAGCTTCTTGGCCTCGTCGATCGCGAGGTGCTCACGCTTGGCGTCGACGACCCAGAGGGCGGACGGCGTCTTGGTGAGGTTGCGGATACCACCGAGCGACTTGTGGAGCTTGTCCAGCTCGCGCTTCTTGAGCAGCAGCTCCTTCTTCGTGAAGCCGGAGGCGGAGGGGTTCTCGTAGTCGAGCTCCTCGAGCTCCTTCATGCGGGCGAGACGCTTCGCGATGGTGGAGAAGTTGGTGAGGAGGCCGCCGAGCCAGCGCTGGTTCACGTAGGGCTGGCCGACGCGCGTGGCCTGCTCCGCGAGGATCTCCTGCGCCTGCTTCTTCGTGCCGACGAAGAGGATGGTGCCGCCGTGGGCGACGGTCTCCTTGACGAAGTCGTAGGCCTTGTCGATGTAGCCGAGCGACTGCTGGAGGTCGATGATGTGGATGCCGCTGCGCTCCGTGAGGATGAAGCGCTTCACCTTCGGGTTCCACCGACGGGTCTGGTGTCCGAAGTGCACGCCGCTGTCGAGCAGCTGGCGGATGGTGACCACAGCCATGGTCGTCTCCTGATTCTGGCGCGGGACGCGCCGTTGAGGTTGTCGTGCCGACCGGACGGTCGGACATCCTGGTGCCCGGCTCACGCCCACCCGTTCGGAAACGGGACCTGCGGGAGTGGATGCCACGACGGAGTCGCTCTGGGCACGCGTAGTCACCCCGAGATCGAGGTGCTCGTCCAGCATACAGGATCATGCGGCGCCAGCTCGTCCTCCACAGCGGAGTGATCCTCGACCTTCTCCCCTGGCACTGCGGCGCGGCGGGCAGATACTGCACCCCCGCCGCCGCCCTGGCGCACACTCGCGTGATGACGCCTCCGTCCCCTCCTTCTCGGCCTCGCTCTCGTCGGCACTCCGCTCCCGCCTTTCGGGTGGCGATCACCGCCGTGCTCGCCGCAGTGGTCCTGCTGTGCAGCGGCGCTCCGTTCGCGCCGTCTGCCGTCGCGCGAGCGGCGTCGGCGGCGCACGCCCTCGCGCTCGTGCCCGAGGAGTTCGTCTCCGACGTTCGGTGGCAGTGGCCCGTCGACGGGCCGCGCCGCGTGAGCGCCGCCTACCGCGCGCCGGCGCACGCCTACGGCCCCGGGCATCGCGGCATGGATATGGTCGCGAGCGCGGGCGAGGCTGTCCTCGCCCCGGCGGATGGGGTGGTCGCGTTCCAGGGCGTCGTCGTCGATCGCCCTCTGCTCACGATCCGTCACACCGACGGTCTCGTGAGTACATTCGAGCCCGTGGAGTCGCCCCTGCGCGCGGGAGACCCGGTCCGCCGAGGCCAGGACATCGGCCGTGTCGCCACGGGCGGTCACACTCCCCCGGACGCGCTGCACATCGGGGTAAGACGCGACGGCGAGTACATCAACCCGATGGTGCTGTTCGGCGGCCTCCTGCGGGCGCGCCTCCTGCCCTGCTGCGACGGATGATCCGACGGGCGGGCTCCGCGCTCAGGCCCGAGGGTGCGCCAGGCGATACGTCGCCGTCAGCCGCTCCGCCGATACGTGCGTGTAGATCTGCGTGGTCCCCAGGCTCGCGTGCCCGAGGATCTCCTGAACCGCACGGAGATCCGCACCACCGTCCAGCAGATGGGTCGCCGCCGTGTGGCGGAGGGCATGTGGCCCGACGGTCTCCGCGCCGACGACGGGTGCGAGCGCACCGGCGACCACCTCATAGACCGTCCGCGGACCGACGCGCCCACCGCGACTGCCGAGGAAGACGGCGGGCGACGCGGCGCCGGACCGTGCGAGGAGAGCAGGTCGAGCGCGACGCAGGTAGGCGGTGAGCGCGTCCCGCGCCGGAGCGCCGAACGGGACGACGCGCTCCTTGTCGCCTTTGCCCCGCACGAGGGCCGTCCCCCGATCGAGATCCAGGTCGTCGATGTCGAGGCCGCAGAGCTCGGAGACACGGACCGCGGCACCGTAGAGGAGTTCCAGCACCGCGTGGTCGCGGAGGGCCGTGGGATCGCCCGAGGCCGCCGCCTGCCGATGTCGTTCCAACAGCTCCGACATCGCGTCCTTCGATGCCACCGTCGGCAGCGTCTTCGCGCGCTTCGGCGCCACGAGCCGCAGGCTGGGGTCGACGGGGACGATGTCCTGCTCGCGCGCCCACCCGAAGAACGCTCGCGCCGTGGCCGCGCGTCGGGCCAGCGTCGCACGGGCATCGCCCCGCTGGGTCGCCTGCCACAGCCATTCGCGCAGCATCTCCAGGTCGATCCGGCCCACCGGGCCACCCCCCACGCTCGCCCCGAGGTCTCGCAGATCGGAGCGGTACGCTTTCACGGTCGCCGGAGAGAGCCGACGCACCTTCTCGAGGTGGTCGGCGAACGCCTCGACAGCGACCGCGAAGTCCATATCTCCAGCCTGCCGCTCCCCCGCCTTCAGAGCGACGCGCCCCGCCGGGAGCCTGCCTACGACGTGCGTGCCGCGCCCACGCCACGCCAGCCGTCGCCGTCGCGCCGGGCGAGCCCGTCGAGATCGAGGAGACCGAGCACGGCGCGGGTCCGCTCGACGGTGAGATCGGCGCGCTGTGCGAGCTCCGACTCCGTGCGAGCGGTTCGGGTGCTGAGCGCACGGAGGAGCACGACCCGCGCCTCGTCCGTCGCATCGCGTCCCCGCGGCGACTGGGCGCCCGCCGGGAGCATCTCCGCCACCTCGGCCGCGGAGGTGACGCACACCGCGTTGTACTCGCGCAGCAGCCGGTGACAGCCGGCCGACGAGGCAGACGTCACGGGACCGGGCACCGCGCCGAGCGGCCTGCCGAGCGTTGCCGCATGCCCCGCCGTGTTGAGGGAGCCGCTGCGCCAGCCCGCTTCGACGACGACGGTTGCCTGCCCCAGCGCCGCGATCAGCCGGTTGCGCGCGAGGAAGCGCCACCGCGTCGGAGCCGTCCCGCACGGCACCTCGCTGACGACGACCCCGTCGACCGCGATCCGGGACAGAAGATTCCGGTGACCGGCGGGGTACGGACGATCGACTCCCCCGGCGAGGACCGCGATCGTCCCCCCGCCGACGGTCAACGCGGCGCGGTGTGCTGCGCCGTCGATGCCGTACGCGCCGCCGGACACGACCGCCGTCTCCCCGACAGCGAGGTCTCCGGCGATGTCGGCGGCGACACGTTCCCCGTAGGCGGTGGCCGCCCTGGCTCCCACGATCGCGACGCGCGCGGCGCTCGTCAGGAGGTCGCTGCGCCCGCGCACCCACAGCACCATCGGCGCCTCCGCATCGAGATCGTCGACGGACAGCGGCCAGTCGGGGTCTCCGGGAAGCAGCAGCTCCGCACCCGCCTTCCGCGCGCCACAGATGGCGCGGATCACCGCCCCCGGATCGGCGCGCTGCCGCCACCGAGCGCGCGCGTCGTCGAGGGCCCGCCGGGCTCCCACCGCGCGGACCACCGGCCATGACCGTCCCGCCCCGTCCAGCGCGAACCGCAGCCCGTCGGCCGGGCCGAACTCGCGCACGAGAGTCGCGGCGACGGCGTCCCCGGGGTCGGCGATGACCGACCAGGCGACGCGCGCCAGCGCCTCCGTCACCTCCTCTGTTCCGCGCACGCCTCGCGCCGCGTCGAGAGCGTCCTTTCGAGAGAGGAGCCCGTCGATCATCGCGCCACCCCCGTCCGCAGAAGCAGCGCGCGACCGACCTCGTCCGTGCCGGGGCGGTCGCGTCCGGCCAGATCGGCCATGGTCCACGCCACCCGGAGGACGCGGTCGTAACCACGGAGTGTCAACGCCCCGCGTTCCAAGGCCCGATCGAGCCCCGCCCGCACGTCCGACGGGAGACGGGAGCCGCCATGCCGGAGCACAGTGCCGGGGATCTCCGCGTTCCGACGCCACGGTGTACCGCGCCAGCGCCGCTCGGCTTGTGCGCGGGCCGCGCCGACGCGATCCCGGGCCTCGGCGGTCGTCACACCGGACCGCTCCCCCGTCAGCGAACGCGAAGCCGCGACGCGGGTGACCGGAAGATCGATGTCGAGTCGATCGCGCAACGGTCCGGAGAGCCGCGTGGCATAGCGTCGTAGCGCCTGAGGCGGGCAGATGCAGTCGCCATCACGGACGCCCCGGTTGCCGCAGGGACACGGGTTCATCGCCAGGAGCAGCTGGAAACGCGCCGGGAATCGCACCACAAAACCCGAGCGATGCACATCGACGAACCCCGTCTCGAGCGGCTGACGGAGGGCGTCGAGCGCCACCCGCGGGAACTCCGCCGCCTCGTCGAGGAAGAGCACGCCCCGATGCGCGCGGGCGACCGCGCCGGGGCGCGCCCTCCGCGACCCGCCTCCCACCATCGCCGCCACCGAGGCGCTGTGGTGCGGAGCAACCAGCGGAGGCTGGTGGTCGAGCCCGGTCACGGCCTCGCCGCAGAGCGAGCGGACCGAGGCCACCTCGATCGCCTCCTGCTCGGTCAGCGGCGGCATGATGCCCGGCAGGCGCCCCGCGAGCATGGTCTTCCCTGCTCCCGGCGGACCGCTCAGGAGCATGTTGTGGCCGCCGGCGGCCGCGACGATGAGCGCCTCGACGGCTTCCTCCTGCCCGAGGACGTCGCTCAGGTCGCGCTCGTCCGCCTTCTCCTCCGGCGGCTGCGGCCCCGGAACCGGCTCGACATCGGGCACCTCGACCTCCGCGCCGTGCCAGGCGGCGACCTCCGCGAGGGACGCGGCGGCGCGCACCTCCACGCCGGCGACGAGAACCGCCTCGGCCGCATTGCCGTGCGGCACGATCACGCGGTCGAAGCCGGCACGAACGGCGGCGAAGACGGCCGGCAGCACGCCCGGCACGGGACGCAGCCTCCCGTCCAGCCCGAGTTCTCCCAGATGCACGGTCTGCCGGACAGCGCGACGGGCGATCACGTCGCCAGCGGCGAGGCAGGCCACCGCGATCGCCAGGTCGAAAGCGGCTCCGTGCTTCGGCAGACTCGCGGGCGAGAGGTTGACGGTCAGCCGTCGCCGCGGCAGCGGGAGGCCGGAGTTCTCGCAGGCGTTGTGCACGCGCTGCACGGCCTCGCCGAGGGACTTGTCCGGGAGGCCGATGATCCGGAACTCCGGCGTCTGCGCGGAGAGGTCGGCCTCGACCTCGACGACATGCCCCTCAGCCCCGGTGAGCGCCACGGACCAGGTTCGAGCCGTGCTCATGCGATGTCCTCGAGGTGCTCGATCGAGGCCGTCGCCGAGGACGCGCCGATGATGCCGACCGCTTCCACCCGGAGGGCCCGTCCGCGCGCCAACTCGGGGTGTGCCGCGCGCCAGGCGTAGGCGAGTCGCCACAGCCGGCGCCGCTTACGGTCGTCGATCGCCTCGAACGGGTGCCCGAACGCCTCTGACCGCCGCGTCTTTACCTCGACCACCGAGACATGGGGGCCGATGATCGCGACGATGTCCAGCTCCCCCTGGGGACACCGCCAGTTGCGGTCGACGATCCGATACCCGCGCTTCGTCAGATAGTCCGCTGCCTGCTGCTCCCCGGCTCGTCCGAGGTCGTCTTTCGCTGCCATCCCGACAGGATGGACGTCAGCACCCCGTCACCGCCGTGCTTCCGGGCGAACAGTCCGGAGCCTGTGGAAACGACGAGAAATGTCGCCGCTGTGCAGGAACAGCGCGCCGCGTCACTCTCCGTCGAGGGAGAGCTCCTGCGGCAGTTCGAACTCGCGGCGCTGCAGCTCCTCGACGTTCACGTCCTTGAACGTGAGCACCCGGACGGCCTTGACGAAGCGGTCGGCCCGGTAGATGTCCCACACCCACACGTCGCTCATGGAGATCTCGAAGTAGAAGTCGTGCTCGGTGTCCCGCCGCACGACGTTGACCTCGTTGGCCAGGTAGAAGCGACGCTCGGTCTCCACGACGTATTGGAACTGAGAGACGACATCGCGGTACTCGCGGAACAGCGCGAGCTCGAGCTCACGGTCGTAGTCGTCGAAGGCTTCCTCATCCATGATGAGTCCATCCTATGGTCGCCGGACGCTGGGCGCGGCATCCCGGCCGCGACCGCTCAGAAGAGCGTCGGTGCGTCGGCGATCGCCCACGAGGACCGGTGGAACGGCGAGAGGCCGAACGAGCGGATCGCCTCCCGGTGCTCGGGACTCGCGTACCCCTTGTTGCGGTCCCACTGATAGTCGCGATGGTCCTCGTGCAGCTCAGCCATGTACCCGTCCCTGGCGACCTTCGCGATCACCGAGGCCGCGGACACCGAGGCGCAGTCGCGGTCCGCCTTGATGACGGGGCGCACCCGCAGCGGCACCGGATGCACACGCGAGACGTAGTCGTGGTTCCCGTCAAGGAGCACCAGGGCGTTCTCGACCGTCGCGCCCTGTGCGACGACCGCCTCCACGGCCCGGGAGGCGGCGAGCCCCAAGGCCCGCATGATCCCGACCTCGTCGACCTCCGCCGCGGTCGCCCAGCCGACGGCCGAGGCCTGCACCCAGGAGGCCGCCCGGGCAGCGACGTCGGGGCGTCGGCGCTCGGGGACCAGCTTCGAGTCGCGCAGGCCCTCCGGAACCCGACGGCGGGCGCCTTTGGCGTCCATCACGGCTGCTCCGACGGCCACCGGTCCCGCCAGCGCGCCGCGACCGACCTCATCGAGGGCGATGATCAGGTCGCACTCCCCCAGGAGCTTCCGCTCCAGGGTCAGTCGGGGCGTGATGACGGTCATTCGGGATCCGGGACCCCGTTGAAGATCTCGTGATGGCCGTCGATCGGTCCGAATCGGTCGAGCGGCCACGTCGTCAGGAACGCCTTGCCCACGATGTTGGAGACGGGGACGAAACCGCCGCTGGGCAGCTCCTGGTGCGCGCGGGCGTCGCGGGAGCGGTCCCGGTTGTCCCCGAGGAGCCACACGGAGTCCTCCGGCACGACGACGTCGAACGGCTCGTTGGAGGCCGCAGTGTCCCCTTCGGGAAGGTTCAGGTAGCTCAGCTCGTCGATCGGGGCGCCGTTGATGGTGATCTGCCCCAACGCGTTGCAGCACACCACGTGATCGCCTTCGACCCCGATCACCCGCTTGACGAGATGGTCCTGCGTATCGGTGGCCGAGATGCCCACGAAAGTCAGCACCCAGTCGACGGCCTGGACCAGCGGAGGCTGTGCCGGGGTCTGCGGCATCGGGTCGAGCCAGCCGCCCGGGTCCTTGAAGACGACGATGTCGCCGCGCTCGTAGCCGGTCCAGCGCGGCGTCAGCTCATCGACGAGGATACGGTCGTCGATCAGCAGCGTCCGCTCCATGGAGGCCGAGGGGATGTAGAACGAGCGCACGACGAACGTCTTGATGACGAAGGACACCAGCGCGGCGATGACGACGATGACCAGCACGTCGCGGAGGAAGACCAGGAACCCGCGCCGCCGTCGTGTCGGGCGTGCGGACGGAGAGTCAGTCATCTGGTTCCTTCTCGAAGAGTGCACCGCGAGCGCACGGCAGTAACAAGGTTCGCACACCGGGGACAGAACGAAAGCACCCCGGGACATCGTGTCCCGGGGTGCTGTGAAGAAGCTTCGCGTCAGTTGTTGACGCGCTTCTCCTTGATCTTCGCCTTCTTGCCGCGGAGCTCGCGCAGGTAGTAGAGCTTGGCGCGACGCACGTCACCGCGGGTGACGACCTCGATGTGGTCGATCACCGGGGAGTGCACGGGGAAGGTACGCTCGACACCCACCTGGAAGCTGATCTTCCGGACGGTGAAGGTCTCGCGGACGCTGTCACCCTGGCGGCCGATGACGACGCCCTGGAAGACCTGGATACGGGAGCGGTTGCCCTCGGTGATGTTGACGTGCACCTTGACGGTGTCACCGGGGAAGAACTCGGGGATGTCGGAACGGAGCGAAGCCGCGTCGACGGCGTCGAGGATCTGCATGATCGTCTCTCTCTGCACTCGCCTCAGGTCGGATGCACGGATTAGGAAGGAACAAGAATGGGAGTGTGCCGAACGGCGCTGACGCGTCCGCGGGCTCCCCTGGGGCAGAGCCGGTCACGGCACAAACAACCATTCTGCCACGGATGACAGGCCCGACCAAAACGACAGGTCAGAGCCGGTCGTCGGTCTCCCGCACCACGATCACCTCGTGCACGCTCGTCTGCGGGCTCTCGGTGCGCGGCGGCGTCATCGTCGACCAGGAGATGGTCTCGCGGATCCGCGTCCCGCTCCCCCGCGCCTCGTTCCAGAGCTGCCACAGCTGCAGCCAGACCAGAGCGATGCCGACGATGATGGCGGCCGCGAGGAGCCAGCCGAAGGCCCCGTCGATGAAGAAGCCGACCGCGATCGTGAGCGCATGCCAGAGACCGAACCCGGCGACGTCCCACCACGACACGGCGCGCTCGGCGCGGACGGACGGGCGGGAGCGGGTCAGCAGCGTGAGCAGGAGCTGTCCCACGAAGACCGAGGGCATCGCGATGAGAAGCACCCAGAGGATCGACCAGCCGCCCTGGAAGACGGCCCAGCCGATGAGGAGCCACAACGGCAGGAGGAACGCCGACGGCAGTAGCCAGCGGAAGAAGGCCTGTCGGATCCACATGCTCCGATGCTACGGCGACCGCGCCTGTGCGTCACGGGTGTTCGCTGAGAGCGGCAGGCGCCGGGCACCTGTGCGATCAGGGAGAATGGAGGACGACGAGAGGACACTGATGATCGAACTGCGCACCCCTGCCGAGATCGATGAGATGCGCGCGGCAGGCCGGTTCGTCGCCGAGACGCTGGCGACCCTGCGCGACGAGACGAAGGTCGGCACCAACCTCCTGGCGATCGACCGCCGGGCCCACGACATGATCCGCAAGGCCGGCGCCGAGTCCTGCTACATCGACTACCACCCCTCCTTCGGGGCGAGCCCCTTCGGCAAGGTCATCTGCACCTCGGTGAACGACGCCGTGCTGCACGGCCTCCCGCACGACTACGCGCTCCGGGACGGCGACCTCGTCACCCTCGACTTCGCTGTCTCGGTCGACGGCTGGGTCGCCGACTCCGCGGTCTCCTTCGTGGTCGGCACGTCGAAGGAGGAGGACCTGCGCCTCATCGACACCACGGAACGCGCGCTGGCCGCCGCGATCGAGACCTCGGTGGTCGGCAAGCGCATCGGCGACATCTCCGCCGCGATCGCGGACGTCGCCCACGGCGAGGGGTACTCCATCAACACCGACTTCGGTGGTCACGGCGTGGGCCGCACGATGCACGGCGACCCTCATGTGGCGAACGACGGCCGCGCAGGACGCGGTTTCCCGCTCCGAGCCGGCCTCGTGCTCGCCCTGGAGCCCTGGTTCCTCGCGACGACGGACGAGCTGATCACCGACCCCGACGGGTGGACGCTGCGGAGCGCGGACGGCTCCCGCGGCGCGCACTCCGAGCACACCATCGCCATCACCGAGGACGGACCGATCATCCTGACGGATCGCTCGTTCCTCGGCGTCGACTGACTCCGGCCGCGGGGTCGGCGCGCTCCCAGGGCGCGACCGGCCCCGGCACGACGACGAACAGCGGGTGCGCCCTCGGGAGCTCCACAGCCCCGTGTCGGGTGAGCACCTCCGGACTGCGCTCGGCGAGCTTCGCCCGCAGATGCTCCCACTCCCGCGCGAGCTGACCCGTGGTGACCGGGATCGGCGGTATCTCCGACTCAACCCGCCGGATCCGCGTGCGGTCGAAACGATAGCCGCGGGCGTCCGCCTCGTCGGCGACGCCCGCCAGGTACGCGCCCACCGCGGCCACCGGATCGGCCACCGCTCGGAAGCGCTCGAGCTGCGGATGCCGCTGATACCCCTTCGTGGCGTCGGCGAGCACCGCCTGGGCGAGGAGCGTCTCCCGCCAGCAGGCGACGAGCCCCTGACGGTCGAGGTACTCGGGGTGCAGCGACCAGATCCTCATGCCCGGCGGTAGCGGAACACGTCGGTGAGGTGCGGCAGCTCGAACTCCGCCTTTCCCCGCGTCTCGTCCGCGCCGTCCAGCACCGCCTCGAGGTCTGCCACCATCGCCGCACGCTCCCCGTCGTCCGCCACGAGGAAGCTGCTCACCGTGCCCCACCGTCGGAGGTAGTCCTCGCGGGTGATCCGCTCCGTCCAGCGCACCTCCTCGTGGACCTCCAGGACGAAGCCGGGGAGATCCGTGGCCGACGCGGAGGTGTCGTCGTCTGCGCCGACCGCGGGGTGCGCCACCCGATGACACGCGAGATCCCACGCACAGGCGGGGTCGGCACGATTCCACAGCAGCCCGAGCGTGCCGTGAGGGACGAGCGTGCGTGCGATCTCGGCCGCAGCTGCGTCCCGATCGAACCAGTGGAACGCCTGCGCGACGCTGACGGCATCGACGGAGCCGTCCGGCACGGGGATACTCTCCGCGGTCCCCGGCCGCGCGTCGACCGTCGGCAACGTCCGCGCGAGCACGGCGAGCATCGGCGCGGAGGGCTCGACCGCGATCACCCGCGCCGCGCGCGCGACGAGCAGGCCCGTGAACTTCCCGGTGCCGGCACCGAGGTCGAGCGCCGTGGCCACCCGGTCCGGAACGATGATGTCGGCCGCACGCTCCGGGAACCCCGGCCGGTAGCGGTCGTACTCCTCGCCGATACTCTCGAACGATCGCGCGCGTGTCACATCCACCATGACTCGACGCTAACAGCAGTCGTCACGGCGGATGGCCGCGGTCGGGTCAGCCGTCGGTCGGCGCGTCCGGAAGCAGGTCAGGGCGTCGCAGGCGGGTGCGGACGAGCTGCTGCTCGCGACGCCATGCCGCGATCGCACCGTGGTTGCCGCTGAGGAGCACATCGGGGACCGCGCGCTCCCGCCACACCGAGGGCTTCGTGTACGACGGGTACTCGAGGAGGCCGTCCTCGTGCGACTCCTCCACCAGGCTCTCCGGATTGCCGACGACACCCGGGATCAGACGGCCGATGGCCTCGATCATCGCCATCGTCGCCACCTCGCCGCCGTTGAGGACGTAGTCGCCGAGGCTCAGCAAGCGCACCTCGCCACGCTCGGCGGCGTAGTCGAAGACGCGCTCGTCGATGCCCTCGTAGCGGCCGCAGCCGAACACGAGATGGTCGCGCCCCGCGAGCTCCCGCGCAGTCGCCTGGGTGAAGACCTCGCCCGCCGGCGAGGGGAAGATGATGGTCGGTGCGGGGGTGGCGTCCGCCATGAGCTCATCGAGCGCGAGACCCCACGGCTCCGGCTTCATGACCATGCCCGCTCCCCCGCCGTAGGGGGTGTCGTCGACCGTGCGATGCCGGTCGTGGGTCCAGTCGCGGAGATCGTGCACCTGGAGGTCGAGCAGGCCCGAACCCCGGGCCTTGCCGAGCAGGGAGAGCGTCAGTCCGTCGAAGTACGAGGGGAAGATGGAGACGACGTCGATGCGCACGGGGGAACCGTATCAGCGCTCACTCGGCGGCGTCGGAGGGAGTGGTCTCGTCCTCCGACTCGGGAAGCTCCTCGAAGAGCCCGGCCGGCGGGGTAACGATGATGCGCCCGGCGGCGACCTCGACGGCGGGGACGATGGCCTCGACGAACGGGACCATCACCTCGTCCGTGCTGCCGGCCGACGTGGGCTTGACGATCAGGAGGTCCTGCGCGGGCAGATGCTCGACCCGGACCACGCGGCCGATGACCACCTCGTCGCGGACGACGTCCAGACCGACGAGCTGGTGGTCGAACCAGGCGTTGTCCTCGGTCTCGTCCTCGTCCTGGTCCATCCAGAGGATGGCGCGGACCAGGCTCTCGGCGGCGTTCCGGTCGTCCACGTCCTCGAAGAAGACGACGGGGTTCCCGTTCATCACGCGGTACTCGCGGACGACGATCTCCTTGCCGTGCCACGGAGATGCCTCGGGCACCTGCAACGTGAACGCGGCCCCGGGGACAAAGCGCCGCTCCGGGTTGTCGGTGTAGAGCTCGAGCTTCAGCGCGCCCTTGAGCCCGTGAGCCTTGACCAGGCGCCCGACGCGCAGCTGGTTACGGCCCTGGGTGCGGTCCTGCGACACCACGTCAGTCGTCCGCGACATCGACGCGGACACGACGCCCGTCGGCGAGAGCGCTGACGAGGGTGCGCAGGGCCTTGGCCGTGCGGCCGCCGCGCCCGATCACGCGACCACGGTCGTCGGGGTGCACACGCACCTCGAGCAGGTCGCCTCGCGGCGACGACGATTCGTGGATGCGCACGTCTTCGGGGTGATCGACGATCCCCTTGACGATGTGTTCGAGCGCGGCGGCGAGCACGATGGATTACTCGGCGTCGGCGGCGGGAGCCTCGGCGGCCTCCGCGTCGGCGTCGGCGGCGGGGGCCTCCGCAGCGGGGGCCTCCTCCTTCTTCTCCGCCTTGGGCTTGATGACCGACTTCTTCGAGGCGTCGGCCTCGAACGCGGCCTTCTCGCCGGCGACCTTGAGGGTGGACTTGGCGTCCTTGTCACCCTTGAAGGTGCCCCAGTCGCCCGTGATCTTGAGGATCGCGGTGACCTGCTCGGTCGGCTGCGCGCCGACGGAGAGCCAGTACTGCGCACGCTCGGAGTCGACCTCGATGAACGAGGGCTCCTCGGTGGGGTGGTACTTGCCGATCTCCTCGATCACACGACCGTCGCGCTTGGTGCGCGAGTCGGCGACGACGATGCGGTAGTACGGCGCGCGGATCTTGCCCATGCGCTTGAGACGAATCTTGACAGCCACGATTCTCCTGAATGGTGTGGAAGGAAACGAACCGGTCGCCTGGAGCGTGGGGTGCACACCCGGCGGAAGCTCAAATGAGGAGGGCGAGTGCTGGATAGAGGGTCGAGCACGTCGTCCGACCCTCTATTCTGCCAGATGCGTGGGCCGGGTGCGAAACCCGGCGACACGGCGTTGCGAAGCAGACCCGACGCCGTGTCAGACTGTCCCCGTGCAGCTCGACTTCGCCGCTTCGGCCCGCTCCACCGTCGGTCTCGAGTGGGAGATCATGCTCGCCGATCCCGAGACCGGTGATCTCGTCGGCCGCGCGCCGGAGCTCCTCGCCGCGCTGGAAGCGGAGAGCGAGGACGAGCGACACACCGTCACCGGCGAGCTCCTCACCAACACCATCGAGGTGACCAGTGGGATCGGCGACTCCGTCGCCCACGCCGTCGACGACATCGCGAACGCGATCGCGGCGGTGCGGTCGGCCACCGACCCGGCAGGGATCGAACTGCTCTCCGCCGGAAGTCACCCGTTCGCCCAGTGGTACGACCAGTCGGTGACCGACAAGACGCGGTACCACAGCCTCATCGAGCGCACCCAGTGGTGGGGGCGCAACATGATGATCTGGGGCATCCACGTGCACGTGGGCGTCGACGAGCAGCGCAAGGTCTTCCCCATCATCAACGCCCTGTCGGCCTATCTCCCCCACCTGCAGGCGCTGTCGGCGTCCAGCCCGTTCTGGGCCGGGGAGCGCACGGGGTACGCCTCCAATCGCGCTCTCGTCTTCCAGCAGCTGCCCACAGCGGGCCTTCCCTGGCCGCTGCGCGACTGGTCGGAGTTCGAGCGCTACCTGGACGACATGGTCCGCACCGGAGTCATGGCCGACGCCACGGAGGTGCGGTGGGACATCCGTCCCGCCCCGCGCTGGGGCACGATCGAGGTCCGGGCGTGCGACGGCCTGTCCACCCTCTCCGAGATGGCCGCGGTGGCCGCACTCGTGCAGGTCCTCGTCGAGCACTTCTCCCGGCTCCTGGACGAGGGCGCGGCACTGCCCGACCTCCCCGCGTGGTTCCACCGCGAGAACAAGTGGCGCGCGGCGCGGTACGGCCTGGACGCCCGGGTCATCACCGACACGATCGGCACGCAGCGCCCCGTGCGCGAGCATCTCGCCGAGAAGATCGAGGAGCTGGCCCCGGTCGCGGTCGAGCTCGGGTGCGTCCGGGAGTTCGGCAGCATCGGGACGATTCTCGACGGCGGTGCGAGCTACGCCCGTCAGCTCGCGGTCGCCGACGCCACGGACGGCGACCTCCGGGCCGTGGTCCAGCACCTGATCCGCGAGTTCCGGACCGGACCGCAGTCCTCGATCGAAGGCGAGTGACGCGTACGCTGCTCACTCCTCGACGAGCCGGCGCGCGAGCCCCTCATCCAGCACCACGTCGGTGATGAGCTCGGCCGCGATCGCCGCCCGCAGGCTCGCGAGCTTCGGCACACCGGAGACGACGCACACTCGTCGTGGCACGCGGCGCAGCCGGTCGAGTCCCGGGCCGGTCGCCCGCGCATTGAGCCGGATGTCGCGCCAGGAACCGTCGGCGCGGAAGAACACCGTCGCCACATCGCCGATCGCGTGGTCCTCCCGCAGGCTGCGGTAGTCCTCGCGGCCGAGGTAACCGCCGACGTAGACGCGGCTGGGCACCTCCGCCGCCGGCGAGCCGAGACTGAACACGGCGATGTCCATCTTCGCCTGCAGGTCGAGGACGCGCCGGGTGCTTCGCTCGCGCCACATCGCCTCCCGGGTGGCGGGGTCGTCGAAGAACGCCGGGACGGGGAACTGCTGCACCTGCGCCCCGAACGCGCTGCCGAAGCGCTGCAGGATGTCGCTGGAGTACTCCACACCGCTGGTCTGGGTGTTCCCGGCGCCGTTGAGCTGCACGAATGTGGTGTTGTGCGTCTCCTTTTGAGTGAGACCCCGGCTGACCGCGCTGATCGTCGACCCCCATGCGACGCCGACGATCATGTTCGAGTCCACGAACTGGGACAGCAGTCGCCCGGCGGTCAGCGCCACCCTCTCCAGGCGCTCGACCTCGCTCACGATCTCGGCCATCGGAACCACGTGCGCAACGACGCGATGGCGATCCCTGATGCGCTGCTCGAGCATCCCGAGGCGTTCCAGCGGCGAGTTGATCCGGATGTCGACGAGGCCGCTCTCCCGCGCGAAGCTGAGCAGCCGTGACACGGACGATCGCGAGGTACCGAGCTCCTGCGCGATGACCTCCATGGTCTTGTCCTGCATGTAGTAGAGCTGGGCAGCTGTGAGCGCGGCGATCAGCTTCCCGTCGCGCGACGGCGCTGCGGATTCCGCCATGATGACCTCCTCTCTCTCGATCCTTGCACATATGTGCAGCCAGCTTGCGCGCGGCGTCACAGAGGTCGATGCTGGTGGCAAGCAAGGAAGAGAGGGTCGACGATGATCGATTCCACCCACACGTCCCCGGAGCGGGACGCGGTCCGCGCGCTCCGTGAATCCGGACGCACCAGTGTCCTCGTCATCGGCGGCGGCATCAACGGCATCTCCACGTTCCGTGATCTGGCTCTGCAGGGCGTCGACGTCGTCCTCGTCGAACGCGGCGACTTCGCCTCGGGCGCCTCCGCGGCGTCGAGCCACATGATCCACGGCGGCATCCGCTACCTGGAGAACGGCGAGTTCCGTCTCGTCCGGGAGTCGGTGGAGGAGCGCAACGGTCTGCTCAAGATCGCTCCGCACTACGTCAAGCCGCTGCAGACCACGATCCCGATCTACTCCACGTTCTCGGGCATCCTCTCCGCTCCCCTGCGCTTCCTCACGCACAAGAGCGGGAAGCCGAAGGAGCGCGGCGCCTTCCTCATCAAGGTCGGCCTCACCATCTACGACACGTTCTCGCGCGACGGTGGCACCGTGCCCCGGCACCGCTTCCTCGGCCGCAAGAAGTCCCTGGCCGAGCTCCCGTCGATGGACCCGAAGATCAAGTACACCGCGACGTACTACGACGCGTCGATGCACGACCCCGAGCGCCTCGCGCTCGATGTGCTGCAGGACGGCCGCGCGAGCCACCCCGGTGCCGTCGCACTGAACTACGTCGAGGCGATCGGCCGCGACGGCGAGCAGATCACCCTCCGCGACCGGGAGAGCGGCACCGAGTTCACCGTGACCGCGGATGTCGTCGTGAACGCCTCCGGCCCGTGGACCGACCTCACGAACGACGCCCTCGGCACCGACACCCACTTCATGGGCGGCACCAAGGGCTCGCACATCGTGCTCGACCACCCCGAGCTGCTGGAGGCCACGCGGGGACGCGAGATCTTCTTCGAGCACTCCGACGGTCGCATCGTGCTGATCTACCCGCTCAAGGGGCGCGTCCTCGTGGGCACGACGGACATCGACGCCGACCCGCGCGAGGTGCCGGTGTGCACGGAGGAGGAGATCGACTACTTCTTCGACCTCATCCACCACGTGTTCCCGTCGATCTCGGTGACCCGCGAGCAGATCGTCTACAACTTCTCCGGCATCCGTCCGCTCCCCCGCCACGAGGACACCGCTCCCGGCTTCGTCTCCCGCGACTACCGCGTCGAGGTCGACCGCCAGGGCGCCGTTCCGCTGGTGAGCCTCGTGGGCGGCAAGTGGACCACGTTCCGAGCCCTGGGCGAATCGCTCTCCGACACCGTCCTCGGACTCCTCGGGCGCACGCGCACCGTCTCGACCGCGGGTCGAGCGATCGGCGGCGGACGCGAGTTCCCGCGTACCGAGAAGGCCAAGCGGATCTGGATCCAGGAGAACCTCGCCGGCGCGGGCACCCGGGCCGACCAGCTCCTCGCGCGCTACGGCACCCGGGCGGCGGCCGTGTGGGCGTACGTCGAGCAGGGTGACGACGCGCCCCTCGCCGGCGGCGACCTGTCCACCCGCGAGCTGGAGTGGATGGTGAACGAGGAGATGGTCACCCGTCTGGAGGACGTCATCCTCCGCCGCACGAGCATCGCCTTCACCGGCGGCGCCCGAGCGGAGGTGCTCGACGAGATCGCCGACGCCCTGGCTCCGCTCCTCGGCTGGGACCGCGAGCGTCACGACGCCGAGGTGGAGCAGACGCGGGTGCTGCTCAACGAGCGACACGGACTCCACATCCCGTCCCGCGCCCGCGGCTGACGGGGCCCCGACCACCGCGCCCTCCTCGCGGTGCTACCCCATAAGGGGTCGGGGCAGAGGGGCCCCGACCCGCAAGAAAGGTCAACGAAGACATGACTGACGTCAATCTCGGTCTCTACTTCCTCTCCGAGCTCGTCGGCACAGCGATGCTGGTCCTGCTCGGCTGCGGTGTCGTGGCGAACGTCGCCCTCGCGAAGAACAAGGGCTTCGGCGGCGGCTTCCTGATGGTCAACTGGGGATGGGGCCTCGCGGTGTTCGCGGGTGTTCTCGTCTCGGCCTACTCCGGCGCCATCCTGAACCCGGCGGTCGGCA
Source organism: Microbacterium sp. K36 (assembly GCF_004794355.1). NCBI lineage: Bacteria > Bacillati > Actinomycetota > Actinomycetes > Micrococcales > Microbacteriaceae > Microbacterium > Microbacterium sp. K36. The sequence goes on from NZ_SSDN01000099.1 coordinate 177,522, forward strand.
TCGGCCTTCTCGTCGCCGGCAAGATCACCTTCGCGATGTTCCTCACCGCGACCGCCGCGGAGCTCCTCGGCGCGATCATCGGCGCGATCGTCGTCTGGCTCGCCTACAAGCAGCACTTCGACCAGGAGCCGGAGGCCGCCAACAAGCTCGGCGTCTTCTCCACCGGCCCCGCCATCCGCTCGTACGGCTGGAACCTCGTCACCGAGATCATCGGCACGTTCGTCCTCGTGTTCGTCATCTTCGCGTTCGCGGACTACGGCGACATCGAGGTCGGCACGCCCGGCGGTCTCGGCCCGCTCACCGCCCTTCCGGTCGCCCTCCTCGTGGTCGCGATCGGTGCGTCGCTCGGTGGCCCCACCGGCTACGCGATCAACCCGGCCCGTGACCTCGGTCCCCGCATCGCCCACGCGATCCTCCCGATCCAGGGCAAGGGTTCCAGCGACTGGTCCTACTCGTGGGTGCCCGTCGTCGGTCCGCTCATCGGTGGTGTGATCGCCGCCCTCGCCGCCCCCGGCCTGCTCAGCCTCGCCGGCTGATCCCCCTCAACCGCTCGGGAATTCAAAGGAGAACACATGGCTGACTACATCATCGCGATCGACCAGGGCACCACGTCGAGCCGCGCGATCATCTTCGACAAGAAGGGCAGCATCGTCGCCACCGGTCAGAAGGAGCACGAGCAGATCCTTCCCAAGGCCGGCTGGGTCGAGCACGATGCCGCCGAGATCTGGCGCAATGTCCAGGAGGTGATCGGCCTTGCCCTCGGTCGCGCCGATCTCACCCGCCACGACATCGCCGCCGTGGGCATCACGAACCAGCGCGAGACCGCCGTCGTGTGGGACAAGACCACGGGCAAGCCGGTCTACAACGCCATCGTCTGGCAGGACACCCGTACGCAGGAGATCGTCAACCGCCTCGCGGGCGACGAGGGCGTCGACCGGTTCAAGTCGATCGTCGGCCTTCCGCTGGCGACCTACTTCTCCGGCACCAAGATCACCTGGATCTTGGAGAACGTCGAAGGTGCCCGTGAGAAGGCCGAGGCCGGAGACTTGCTCTTCGGCACGACCGACTCCTGGGTCCTGTGGAACCTCACGGGCGGCATCGACGGGGGTGTGCACGCGACCGACGTCACCAACGCCTCGCGCACGATGTTCATGGACCTCGAGACGCTGGAGTGGCGCGACGACATCCTCGAGGCGTTCGGCGTGCCGCGCTCGATGATGCCGGAGATCCGCTCCTCCTCCGAGGTCTACGGTGCGGCCGAGAGCTCGTCGCTGCTCCGCGAGACGCCGATCGCCGGCATCCTCGGCGACCAGCAGGCGGCGACGTTCGGTCAGGCCGCCTTCCAGAAGGGCGAGAGCAAGAACACCTACGGCACGGGCTGCTTCCTCATCTTCAACACGGGCGAGGAGATCGTCCGCTCGAAGAACGGGCTGCTCACCACCGTCGGCTACAAGCTCGGCGACCAGCCCACGCACTACGCGCTGGAGGGATCGATCGCCGTCACCGGCTCGCTCATCCAGTGGCTGCGCGACCAGCTCGGCATCATCTCCTCCGCCCCCGAGGTCGAAGAGCTGGCCGAGAAGGTCGAGGACAACGGCGGCGTGTACATCGTCCCCGCGTTCTCGGGTCTCTTCGCCCCGTACTGGCGTCCGGACGCCCGCGGCGCGATCGTCGGTCTCACCCGCTACGCGAACAAGAACCACATCGCGCGCGCTGCCCTGGAGGCCGTGGCCTTCCAGACCCGCGACGTGCTCGACGCGGTCAACGCGGACGCCGGAGTGGACCTCAGCGAGCTCAAGGTCGACGGCGGCATGGTCGCCAACGACGCGCTCATGCAGTTCCAGGCCGACATCCTCGGCGTCCCGGTCGTGCGGCCGGTCGTGGCGGAGACCACCGCGCTCGGTGCGGCCTACGCCGCGGGTCTCGCGGTCGGCTTCTGGAGCGGCCTCGACGACCTGTCCGCGAACTGGCAGGAGGACCGTCGCTGGGAGCCCTCGCTCGACGCGGCCGAGCGCGACCGCCAGCTGCGCCTGTGGCGCAAGGCCGTCACGAAGTCGATGGACTGGGTCGACGACGACGTGCGCTGATCACCACACGACGAGGCGGGTCCGGGTTCTTCCCGGGCCCGCTTCGTCGTCTCCGGGTCGCCCTGCGCCCGTGCACCTGCACGATCCGGATACGGTTGCCCGCCCGTTCCGGGGGTTCTGTCGTGCATCTGTTCCGGGGTCGTGCAGCCGGAACAGGGTCTCAGGAGGATGCCGCGACGATGTCGAGGAAGGCGCGCGCGGCGCTGCGCGGTACCGCGGCGTCCCAGGCCAGGTGCTCGACACGGACCGGGCCGTCCTGGACCGCCACCGTGTCGACGACGTCCCGATACCCCCGCACCACGCCGGGCGCGAGCAGCGTGACGGCGAGGCCCGCAGCGACCAGGCCGATCAGGCTCGCGGCCGTGTCGGATTCGAAGGCCACGTCCCGCCCGACCCGCGCGGCCAGGAAGGCCGCGTCGCTCTGCGCGCGTCCCGATGTTCCGGCGGGGAAGTCGGCGAACGCGGAGTCCGTGAGATCGCGCAGCCGCACCCTCGGCCTCGCAGCGAGGACATGTCCGCGAGGCAGCACCGCCACGAGCGGCTCGCGGGACAATGGGCGGGAGGCCACCCCCTCTGGATCCGCTCCCTCCCGAAGTCCGAGGAATGCGACGTCGAGATCGCCCTGACGGATCGACGCCATGAGGCTGTCGCTGTTCCCCTCACGGAGCTCCACGCGGGCGACCGGATGCGCGGTGCGATAGGCCACGAGGAGCGCAGGGACGTCGACAGCGGTCACCGTGGGGATGATGCCCAGTCGCAGTGTTCCCACCACCTCCCCGCTCGCCGCCGCCGCATCCTCCCGCGCCTGATCTGCGGCGCGGACCGCCAGACGGGCAGAGCGGAGGAACGCCTCTCCGGACTCGGTCGCCCGGACGCTGCGACTGGTGCGCGCGAACAGCCGTACGCCCAACTCACGTTCCAGAGCGGCGACCTGATGACTGAGCGCCGACTGCGTGACGTGACAGCGCTCCGCCGCGCGGGTGAACGACCCGGTGTCCGCCACGGCGACGACATATCGCAGCTGCTGAAGCTCCATGGTTCCATGATCGCTCGTCATGGATAGCGTGACAACAATGCGTTGGACTCATCTGCATGCGGCGCGCAGGCTGGGAGCATGAACCGCCTCACTCTCACCCTCGTCACGGCTCTCGCCCCCGCGGCGTGGGGTACGACCTACCTGGTCACGACGGAGCTGCTCCCCGCCGGGCACCCGCTCCTCGCCGGCCTCCTCCGCTCACTGCCCGCAGGCCTCCTCGCGGTGCTGCTCGCCCGCCGCCTGCCGCACGGAGCCTGGTGGGGCAAGGTCCTCGTGCTCGGCGCCCTCAACATCGGCGCGTTCTTCCCGCTGCTGTTCCTCGCAGCCGAACGCCTTCCCGGCGGGGTGGCAGCCGCCGTCGCGGGTGCGCAGCCGCTGATCGTCCTGGGGCTCGGGGCGCTCGTGCTCGGAGACCGTGTCCGACCGGTGTCCGCGGCGGCCGCCGTCGCCGGAGCGGCAGGGGTCGCCCTCGTCGTCCTCGGCCCCGCCGCCGCGCTGGACCTCTGGGGCCTCATCGCAGCTCTGGGCGGCGTGACCGCCACCGGCCTCGGGATGATCCTCACCAAGCGCTGGGGACGCCCCTCCGGCGTCGGCCCCGTGGCGTACGCGGGTTGGCAGCTCAGTGCGGGCGGACTGCTCCTCCTCCCCCTCACCTTCGCGGTCGAGGGCCCGCCTCCTGCCCTCGCCGCGGAGGCGCTCCTCGGCTATCTCTGGCTCGCGACAGCGGGAGGGATCATCGCCTACACGCTCTGGTTCCGCGGCATCCAGCGCCTGCCCGCGATCGTGCCCGGCCTGCTCGCACTGCTCTCACCGATCGTCGCGACGGTGCTCGGAGTGCTCATCGCCGGCGAGAGCTTCACCGTGGTCCAGGTGGTGGGCATCCTGATCACGCTCGCCGCCCTCGTCGGCGGGCAGTTCGCGGCGCGGACGCGAGGCACGCCCGCGACCACGGTCGATCCCTCGGCCGCGCCCGTCGCCGTGCGCTGAGGTCCCGGGCGCTCAGCCCTTGCCGAACAGCTTCTGGATCTCGGCGAGGTCGGCCTCCGACGGCGCCTCCGCTCCCCCGCCGAGGCCGAAGCCCGAGCCGGTGGGTGCCGTGGAAGCCGCGAGGCCGGCGTTCTCCGCCGCGCGCTTCGCCGGGTTGCCGGAGCGAGACCGGTTGCCGCCGCCGCCCTTGCCCTTCTTGCCGCGCTTGGACGAGGCGCCGGGCTTGCCCATGCCGGGGACCGGCCCCATGCCCGGGATGTTCGGTGTGCCACCTCGAGCGACGGTCTTCATCATCTTCGCGGCCTGCTCGAAGCGCTGCACGAGCTGATTGACGTCGGTGACGGTCATGCCGGAGCCACGCGCGATGCGCAGACGACGGGAACCGTTGAGGATCTTGGGGTTGCGACGCTCGACCGGCGTCATGGAACGGATGATGGCCTCGGTGCGGTCGATCTCACGCTCGTCGAAGTCCTCGAGCTGCTGCTTCATCTGGCCCATGCCCGGGAGCATCCCGAGCATCTTCTTCATCGAGCCCATCTTCTTCATCTGCTGAAGCTGCTCGAGGAAGTCCTCGAGGGTGAAGGCCTCGTTCGCGAGCTTCTCGGCGACCTTGCGCGCTTCATCCTCGTCGAACGCCTGCTGCGCCTGCTCGATGAGGGTGAGGATGTCACCGAGGTCGAGGATGCGGCTGGCCATGCGATCGGGGTGGAAGGGCTCGAGATCTTCCAGCCGCTCGCCCGTGGAGGCGAAGATGATCGGCCGACCAGTGACCGAGGCGACCGACAGCGCCGCTCCGCCTCGGGCGTCGCCGTCGAGCTTCGAGAGGACGACGCCGGTGAAGTCGACGCCCTCCTGGAACGCCTTCGCCGTGTTGACCGCGTCCTGACCGATCATCGCGTCGATGACGAAGAGCACCTCGTCCGGATCGACGGCCTTGCGGATGTCGGCGGCCTGCTTCATGAGCTCGGCGTCGACGCCGAGCCGGCCCGCGGTGTCGATGATGACCACGTCATGCTGCTGACGGCGGGCGTGCTCGACGCCGTCTCGCGAGACCTTGACCGGATCGCCGACGCCGTTGCCGGGCTCGGGCGCGTACACAGTGGCACCGGCCTGCTCGGCGACGACCTGGAGCTGGTTCACCGCGTTCGGGCGCTGGAGGTCGGCGGCGACGAGCAGAGGCGTGTGCCCTTCGCTCTCGAGCTGCTTGGCGAGCTTGCCGGCGAACGTCGTCTTACCCGAACCCTGGAGGCCCGCGAGCATGATCACGGTCGGGGCGGTCTTGGCGAACTGCAGGCGCCGCTGCTCACCGCCGAGGATCTGCACGAGCTCCTCGTTGACGATCTGCACCACCTGCTGCGCGGGGTTCAGCGCCTTGTTGACCTCGTCGCCGAGAGCGCGCTCGCGCACCTTGGCGGTGAAGTCCTTGACGACCGCGAGCGCGACGTCGGCGTCGAGCAGGGCGCGACGGATCTCGCGCACCGTGCCGTCGACGTCGGCGGCGGTGAGCTTTCCCTTCGTGCGCAGGTTGCGGAAGGTGTCGGTGAGCCGATCGGAGAGCGTGCCAAAGGTAGCCATGGTGCCTACGATTCTACGCGAGCGGAGCCTCCACGCTCAGCGCGGCACGGAGGCGACTCGCCGAAGCCCCGCCGTGTTGTCGAGACCCCGCCCCGCATGCGTGCGCACGCCGGGGCCTCGGCGCGGAACCGGGGTCTCGGGAAGGCGGGTCAGTCGCCCCAGGGGAGATCGTGCACGCGGGCGAGCGCCTCGCGGAGCACGGACTCCGGAGTGCCGCGGCCCGCGCCCTCCTCCGCCCAGACGCGCAGGGCGGAGAGGACGGCGGCGGCCTGCGCGGCCCCGAGCACGTCGGCGCGCATGACGTCGATCCCCGCGGCGCAGGCGGCGCGCGAGACAGCGGAGGACAGACGGGCGAGCCGTAGCCCCGTCTCGCGCACCAGCTCATCCTCGAGCGCCATCGCTGCCGCATTCCGAAGGGCCAGAGCCAGGGGATCCGGCGCGAAGTCCTGGACGATGCCGTGGAGGATCAGTCGCACCCGCTCCCCCGTGGCATCCCGACCGAGATCGTCGAGAGCCGCGATCGCGACGCCGATGCGCTCGTCGATCCCGGACCACAGCACGTCGCTCTTGGACGTGAAGTAGTTGAAGAAGCTGGAACGGCTGACCCCCGCCCGCCCCACTCCCGGAACAGGATCCCTCAACCCGCATGACCTTC